>DCHC01000046.1:52448-52901 GCA_002314755.1 Faecalibacterium sp. UBA1762
GGTTGATTTGAATTCGGATCTGGGTGAGGCTTTTGGTGCCTATGCCCTGGGCATGGATCAGGAGGTGCTATCTGCTGTCACCTCGGCCAACATCGCCTGCGGCTTTCACGCCGGAGATCCCATAGTGATGGATGCCACCGTGAAATGTGCCATGGCCGCCGGAGTGGCTCTGGGTGCCCATCCCGGTCACCGGGATCTGGTGGGCTTTGGCCGCCGCAAGCTGGCCGTTTCCCCGGAGGAAGCAAAGAACGATGTGCTTTATCAGCTGGGCGCTCTTTATGCCTTTGCAAAGGCTCACGGAGGGCGCTTGCAGCATGTGAAGCTCCACGGCGCTTTGTATAACCAGGCCGCTGCCGACATGAAGCTGGCCCGTGCCATCTGCCGGGGCATTGCTTCCCTTGATGACAGGCTGATTTTCCTGGGCTTGGCCAATTCCTGCCATCTGGATGCCGC
>DCHC01000011.1 GCA_002314755.1 Faecalibacterium sp. UBA1762
TTACACCATTATACAGACTTGGTCCCGGAAAAGGATGGGCAGCAAGGATTTCATGTTTAAAAAGTTTATTGCACACCATTACTGTAAAACCGGTTCCGGAAATAACAGTTTCCAATACTTCCTGAGAGGAATAAACACCTTTTTGAAGTCCCGGATAAGATTCTTTCCCATTCTGATAGAAGCGAATAACCCCCGAAGCGGCAAGATCGGCTTTTTTCTCTTTGAGATTTGCAAATAATGTGCCTAAAAAATGACTATCCAGCCAGTCGTCCGAATCCACAAACGAAATAAACCTGCCTGTGGAAACAGAAAAACCGCCGTTACGCGCAGCACTCAATCCCTTATTTTGCTGACTGATCACTTTAATCCGACTGTCTTGCATTGCCCAGCTTTCGCATATTCTGCTGCAGTTATCGGTAGAACCGTCATTGACTAAAATGATTTCCAGATTCGCATAGGTCTGACCGGCAATAGACCGGATGCACTCGTCCAGATATTCTTCTGTCTGATAAACCGGTACAATCACAGAAATTAACTCATTTCCGTTCATCATTCCCCATCCTATATCTTTAAACTCCAACGGATATACAGTAGAGAGTTACCCTTAAAGCCCTCTTTAAAAGAAATCAGACCCCTGTCCGGCTCGGTACCTCTGTTCAGCATAGAAGTGCCAAAGTCAAGCCATTCCATGTCGTGATATTCTTCAATTAATTTGTGCAGGCAGTAATGCATGGCGTACTTTTCTCTTCCGCGCTCATTCGCTGCCATATACTGCGTATGTACTGTCCGGTTGTAAAGATATACCACCGAACCTGCCACCATCTCTTCCCCTTCGTATACAGCGTAAAGCTTTATATTTTCCGGGAAACGGCTGCGCAACAGTTCCAGCTCTGGCAGGGAATGTACCGGCTTCGCATGATGGTACTTATCCAGAACATGTGACAGAACAGCATGATAATCCCGCCATTCTGATTTGCTATCACATTGTTTAAATTTCAGCTGCGCGCTGCATGCGCGGGATATGTACCGTGCCTCCTCAGTTCGCGGGGCATATCCTGCTATCCTGACAACAATTGACGGTTCTGCTTTTTCCAGTTGAGCACCGGCGTGAATCAATGCAAACACATCTTGTTCGGATGGTTGGGTCTGCAACAATATCGGCACCGGCTTCAGATACACCCTGGCAATATCCTGTTCTCTGCAGTAGTTCTTCAAGACCTCTACGCATTCCATCATATCCAGTTGATGGGAATGTCTGCCCATGATAAAGCTGCCAAAGGTCAATCCTCCGTGAGAATTTAAGACCCTGCGGCTGGAACCGTCAACCTCTTCTGCGCATTCGTTACAGGGCAGCAATGCCACAATGGCCTTTCCCCGATAAAACAGCAGGGAATGGTCGAAAAACCGATCACTATGATAATCCATATAATCCCGGAAAAACAGGAAAACTCCGTTTAAGGATGACGCACAAAAAGCGTCCCACCTTTGTTTATCTGCCACAGAATACCGTTTTATCTCTATCATCTCTCATCACCGCAAAACATAAAATGTTTTATTCTCCTTAACCCGGCGCATATCCCGGAATGATAAATCCTATCCCACATCAGCGGAATACTTCTTAATTTCATTTTCCAACAACTATTCCTATATACTGTCCCATCGTAGACCTTTTTCTTTACGCTGCTGTACTTTGCTTTGTATTCGTATTCCCCGTCTCCTAAATAAATGAGATGCTTTCTTTCTGATAATTCTTTTAAGTAATGGTGATACAAAAGTATTCCCGGTGAATATTTCGCATACTTTTTTGCGTAAGAAACGTTATCAATATATGCAATCTCACACTGCTCACAGGGCAAAATCAGTGCGGCTATTTCATTATTTGCCTTTAGATAATAGACATCACTGACGTGGAACCGTTTGATATATTCCAGCGGTGAAAACATATATACTGTTCCAAAGATCAAAGCGTTTATAGATAAATGCTATTTTATTGCATAAAGCCCTGTCCTGTAGCTGTTCTATTTTTAAGCTCAAACCGTTTCCCCCTCTGGGTGTCCCATTTCCTGCTGAACCGTGACGCCGCTCTCCTGTTTCAAGGTACCGTTTTCCACGCTAAACCACCTGTCACAATACTGCAGTGTGTTGGGTCGATGGGAAACCAGAATAACTGTTCTATCCCTTTGCAGTGCCTTGATTGTACGGATGATTTCCTGCTCCGTATGAATATCCAGTGAAGAGGTCGCTTCATCAAAAATCAAAACAGAGGGCGAACCCACCAGTGCCCTTGCAATACCGATTCTTTGTCGCTGTCCGCCCGATAGCCTCATTCCCTGAGCGCCGATTTCCGTATCCAGCCCGTCCGGCTGTTTCCGGATCAAATCACCCAGCCCAGCATCTTCTATTGCCCGGCTTAGATCGGTGTCACTGATCTGTCTGCCAAACACTATATTTTCCCGAATCGTAGCGTCCAAAAGATTGGTATCCTGTGGGACATATCCCACATCCAAAATTTCACACCCTTCCAACGGCAGGTCATCCACACGAATTTCTCCCGTCTGCGGACGGATCAACCCGATAATCAGGTTGATCAGCGTAGTCTTTCCGCTTCCGGTTTTTCCGAAAACACCTATCCGCTCGCCGCACCTGATTTGCAGATCAATATGCTCCAGCACCGGCTTTCCCGCATTTTTATAACAAAAGGACACATCCACTAAATCGATGGAACTGTACATCACACGGGTACGTCTATTCAGCGTATCTGTTTGCGGCATATCATCCACACCCTTTATGACCTCATAAACTCTCTCAAGGCTTGGCGTATAAAAAGTGAAATCCTGCAGACAGGAATAGACCGCTGTCATACCCGGCATAATGCGGACTGCAGCCAGATAAAAGGCAGACAGTGTACCTAAATTGCTGATTATATCCTTGCCGCGAATGAGAGAAAACAATACATAAAACAAAATTGCCCAAACAAAAATCAGGCTGATGGATAAACCGGGTATACTGCTGTATTTTACCTTTTTTTCATCTGCCCCAATATTACTCTTTCCAAAATAACAAAACTGATTAAAAATCAGATCGTTTCTCTTGAAAACATCATTTTCTTTTTTCAGAATAAAAGATTCGGATATCGTCTTATCGTATTCTTCCCACGTTTTGTTTGCCTCTTCTCCGGCCCTTTTTAGCTTGCCGCCTAAAAGCCAATGGAAGCCAAGATACAATACAGTGATGCATGCGGAAAAGATCAGAGTAATTCGGGTATCAATCAAAAGCATAAAAATACTCAGTACCAGCACCCTTAGCAGGTTGACCGATACCGATAGAAATGCTCTGATCAGTTCAAAAGTCCAGGTGACATAGGTTGTGACCAGATCAATATCTTCCGTGATATTCCGGTAAAGATGGTCCTCATACTCTTCCCGAATTCGATAAATCATCATCTGCTTTGCCATGGCAAAACGGTTCCGGTTTATAAAATTTGTCTGCTTTACCGCAAGAATGTAAGAGGTGAAATACTTGACAGCAAAGGCAAAAATCAGTAAAACGGTAAACAGAATCAAAAACTGGTTTGTTTGGGACAACATAAAAATATTATTGATTATTGCACCGATTTCCCCGGAAAGAACTCTATCCGGATCGGTCAATAGCCCTAAGAACGGTATTATCAGGGAAATTCCAAAGGTCTCAACTGTTGCCGATAACAACATCAACGAAAAAAGGCACCCCAAAGACCTCTTTTGTTCTCGGTTCAAAATCTCATTCAGCTTCTTGAGTGACGCAATTATACCTTTGCACATCATTTTATCTTTAATATCCTGTTGTACAGCCTCGCTGTTCCTTTTCTGTCAGATTGAGAAGAGGTATTCGCCATCCTATTGCTAAACACCGTTCTTCCGCTTTGGGAATATCTTGTTTTTCATTTCGCACATCCACCCGAATACAATCCTCATCTGTACTTCACGGATTCTGCGCTGTACCACTGCAGTGACCTGTCGGTCACCTGTTAACACAGCCTTGATCTTTCTCCATCCACGCAACTCTACGCCCGCTTTCCAAACCTCTCCCCCTGCGGAATGGGTCGCGCTTCCTTGCCTCTGAAGATAGTAATACAGCTCCGCCGGATAGTATACAAGTTTATGTGCCATCCGAACCGCCGTAAAGAAAAACAACGCATCCTCTGTATAGCATAGAGACTCATCAAACAGAATATCGTTTTTCCCCATCATATCCCGCCTGTAGCAAGCGGCAACAGCAGGTATCGTCCTATCCAACAGCTTACTGAGGACACAATCTTTTTCCGAAATTTGTACCGGAATTCCGTCCTCCTTTTTCGGCCCGAATTTCTCCCCTGCTGTCACCCTTCTAAAGTCAAAATATAGAACATCTGGTTCCCTCTTATTAAGTTGCAATTTTAGTTTTTCCAGTGTATCGGGAACTAAGCTGTCATCCCCGTCAACAAAAATCAGATATTTACCGCTGCTCGCTTTTATTCCAGTGTTTCTGGCATGGGAAACACCGTGATTTTGCTGCGAGATTACCCGTACCACCTGGGGATAAGTCCGCGCAACCCCCTGACATATTTTCAAGGTACCGTCTGTGGATCCGTCATCTACTACAATCAGTTCAAGGTCCTGACAGGTTTGTGAAACGATACTGCTCAGCGTACCGCCTATGTATCGTTCCAGATTAAAAACCGGTACAATCACCGAAAAAAGAGGGAAACATGACATGACTTAGTTTACCTCCCACTTCTTGTAGCATATCGTCCGATACAGAAAAAGCGGAAAGTATCGTAAATGAACCAGACATCTTTGCACTGTTGGCGTTTTTTTCTGGACCAGATATTCCACTTTTGTCTTATAATCGACAAACAACCGATAGCAGAGCTTTCGCCAGATCGGCAGGGAATAATGCTGCGTAATTAAGGAATATACTTCCTTTTGAGATTGAATCATTTCTTCACAGTGAAATGAAAAAGAATTTTTGTTAAATTTATGAGTATACAGATAATCGTCGCAGACCGCAAAACGGTATCCCTTCAGTAAAAAACTCAACCAAAGCAGATAATCATCCGCCCCGTCGGTGTTCAGAATCATACCCTCCCAACATTCCAACACGATTTTCCTTTTTATCAGGCAATGGCCCGGCGGACCGATATAGTTTCCACCCAGCAGCAGAATAGTAAGAAAATCCGTATCCGGCATATAACTTCTCTTGATTACATTTCTGCCGGTGTCATCCAGCTCATCAATCCACCGGGAAATAATCGCATCAGCCCCGTTTGCTTTGGTAAAAAGCGTAACCAAAGCCCGATCGGAAATCTCATCGTCCTGGTCTAACAGCAAGATATATTTACCTTTGGCATGCTGAATGCCCTCTATTCTCGCAAGCTGGATACCGGTATGCGCACGGTCAGTCAGATACTGTACCGAAAATGAATTGCACCCCAAAAGTGAAACAGGCGGCTTATCATCGTCTTTTACCAAAATCAATTCTATGCTCAAATCCCGGGCGGCTTTTGCATTTGCTTCCAACATTTTGAAAAGCCCCGGAAGGTACTCTTCGCCGTAAAACAGGGGAACAATTACAGAAATATCCATCTTATTTTTCTCCAAAAACATAAGAAGAAACAACCTTATTTGTCCGGAAAAACCAGAGAACCGATCAAAAAGTTCGTTAGTGCGTGACAGCATACCCTCTGAAGCCACTTAGTTTCATATCTTCCTCGCCCGATAGTCATTCACTATATCAACTGGGTATTCTTCACGCGGCTCTTACATTGCCGTGACACCATCCGTAAGAGACTGCTTTTCTTTTATTATACCACAATGATCGCGGTATTAAAATCTTTTTTCCTGCGCACATTTGTTGTCAATTATTATAGCTGTTCCCTATCCGGAATTGTGCCGTCTTGCCTCGTAGGATATTTCTGCGAAACAAGTGCAGTTCCTGCTTGACACTGCAAGGGATAAATGCATTTTGGGGGAATGCGCTTTTCCCTCCAAATCAATATCAGTCCGCAAAGAAAAGAAGGATATCATCTTCCATATCTCTTATCGATATGGTATAATGCATTGGGATCATGTCATATCATTCGGTTTTTATCAGAGTCATTCAGAACATCAGGAGTATTACTATGTTTTGGTTTCGTATCATTACGGCTTCCCTACTGCCGATCCTGCTTGCACATCTTTTTTACTATCTGCAAAGAAAAACCTGTTTCGGTAAAAGGGCAGATATGTTCCAGCAAATTATCATCGGGCTTGCGTTCGGCATAGTATCCTGCCTTGCCACACAGTTTGGCATTCCCTTTGACGGATATGTGCTGAATGTGCGCAGTGCCTCCCCATTGACCGCCGGACTTGTTTTCGGCGGTCCCGCCGGATTGATAGCGGGTACCATAGGTGCACTGTACCGTTGGTTCAGTGTGTGCTGGGGTGTGCCGGAATACACCCGTGTAGCCTGCTCTGTTGCTACTCTGCTATCCGGTGTCATCTCCGCTCTTTGCCGAAATTACATGTTCGATAAAAAGAAGCCCTCTTGGTTTTACGGCATGTTTATCGCCATCGCCACCGAGGTTTTCCATATGCTGCTGGTTTTTTTGACACATATGGACAATATTACCCGCGCTTTTGAGGTTGTGCGGCATACTGCGGTCACTATGATAACCGCAAACAGTCTTTCTGTGTTACTGGTCCTGGTTTCCATGGAGCACCTCTCCAAGCGCACCCCTCAGGAAAAGAAAAAAAGCCGACCGATGAGCCAGATCTTCGCTTTGTACCTGTTTGCCTGCGTTTTGGTCGCTTTTATTGTCACCTGCAATTTCAGCTATTATCTTCAAAACAATGTCAGTAACCTTCAGGTCAACAATTTGCTCTCCATGAATGTTGGCGATGTGGAAAGCGATATTGCCGATGCGCTTGACCGTGACCTTTTGAACCGTACAAATACCATCTCTCAACAAATCAAAACCAGCCGTTACTACGCCAACCGACAATTTAGTTCCGAAGCATTCCGGGATATGCTTTATGAGCTTACGGAAACCTACAGTGTCTCGGAGATAAACTTTGTCGGTCCGGACGGCATTATTTTGGCAAGCACTGTTCCCGCTTTTATCGGCTTTGATATGAGCAGCGACCCGGAAGGACAGGCCGCGGAATTTCTCTGCCTGCTGCAGGGTGAAAAAAGCTATGTTCAAGACTATCAGCCAATGGATTACGACAACACCGTCTGGCGAAAATACGCCGGCGTCGCTTTGGATAACGGTTATTTTGTTGAGGTCGGCTACGACAGGGATCATTTTCAGCATACCATGCTGGAGCTGCTGAAGAATGTCGCGACCAACCGCCATATCGGTCAGACCGGCTTCATCTTTATTTTGGATCCGGCAAGCGAGGACCTTGTTGTCAGCGCACCGGCCGATACCGTCACGGTCGAAAATGCGACCGACTTTGTCTCCGGTCTTTCCGATACCGAAAACAAAACAGTATTACAGTATGAGACCCCTGACGGTCAGTCCTTTTACTACATGAAGGACACCGTAGAGGGATATATCGTTGTGGGCTGCATATCGGAAAACGAGACCTTCTTCTCCCGGGATATCTCCGTATACATCAGCGCATTTATGCAGTTGGTTGTCTTTTTCGTACTGTTTTTACTGGTGTTCTTTCTGCTGAAAAACATTATAGTTAATAATATTCATAAAATTAACCAATCCCTTGCCAAAATTACCGGCGGCGATCTGGAGACCCGTGTGGAGGTTCAGGCTAATGAAGAGTTTGCCAACCTTTCTCATGATATCAACACTACCGTATCCCGACTGAAAGAATATATCAGTGATGCTGAAAAGCGTATTGATCAGGAGCTTGCCTTTGCCAAATCTATTCAGCATTCCGCCATTCCGACGGTCTTTCCTCCCTTCCCCAACCACCGGGAGTTTGATATTTTTGCTTCGATGGATACCGCGAAGGAAGTTGGCGGAGACTTTTACGATTTTTATCTGTTAGGCCGCAATCACCTTGTTTTTACGGTCGCCGATGTCTCCGGCAAAGGTATTCCCGCAGCCTTATTTATGATGACCGCCAAGACCATGATCAAAAGCTACGCGGAAAGCGGCCTTTCGGTTGCGGAGGTTTTTACCCTTTCTAACGAAAAGCTATGCGAGAGCAATGAAGCCGGAATGTTCGTCACCGCCTGGATGGGAATCTTGAATTTGAAAACGGGTGTGGTAAAATACGCCAATGCCGGACACAATCCCCCTGCTGTCCGGCATAAAGACGGTAGCTTTTCTTTCCTGCAATCCCGTCGGGGCTTTGTATTGGCCGGAATGGAGGGTATCACCTACCTCGAAAATGAAGTGGCGCTTGCGCCCGGCGATGAGATCTTTCTGTACACCGACGGTGTAACCGAGGCAACCGACAGCAAAGATCAGCTGTTAGGGGATGCCCGCCTACTTTCCACACTGAATCAAAACGCCAATCTGAGTGCAGAGGGCTTATGCAGGGCAGTAAAAAAGGATATTGACTGTTTTGTCGGTGAAGTGCCGCAATTTGATGATATCACCATGCTTTCTTTAAAATTCAAGTGTTATGCGGATGCAAATAGTGGCAATGCGTAGCCATACTTTTTTCCGGAAGGACAACTGATGAAAACTGTAAAAGTTAAATTTTGTGATGGCATTGATGCCGATGACTTGGTTTTTTTACCTTTGCTGAAAAAGCACTACAGTGTTGAGCTATCCGACCAGCCTGACTATATTTTTTATGGCCCGTTTGGTTATGAGCATCTGAAATACCGGGGCATTCGCATTTTTACAACCGGCGAATGCATCACCCCGAACTTTAATGAGTGCGACTATGCCACAGGCTTTGATTATCAGGAATTCGGCGACCGCTACCTGCGGTTGCCCCTGTGTTCTATCATGTTCCGCGATGGACAAAACACTTTGTCTTTGGCACTGAAGCAACATAGCCATGTTCCCGCACAGGAGCGAGCGCATTTTTGCAGCTATACCGTTTCCAACGGTCACGGAATGAAGCAGCGGACCGAAATCTTCTACCTGTTAAATGCCTATAGAAAAGTGGACAGCGGCGGTAAATTTTTAAACAATATCGGGCATCTGGTAGAAGACAAGCTGGCGTTTGACCGTCAGCATAGATTTGTTATCTGTTTTGAAAATCAATCCCACCCCGGTTATTTGACGGAAAAACTGGTGGACGCCTTTGCCGCCGGAGCAATCCCCATTTACTACGGTGACCCGACAGTTGCCGAAACCTTTAACCCAAAAGCCTTTATCAACTGTCACAATTTTAGAGATATGGAACAGGCCGCCCGCTATGTGATAGAGGTTGACCGGAATCCCCTGTTGTATCAATCCATTCTGTCTGAACCAATCTTACGGAAATCTCCTCCCGGTTTACCGGAGCTGGAAGCTTTTTTGTGTCATATTATGGATCAGGATTTATCAGATGCCCGGCGCAGGCCCTCAGTTGATCCTTATATTTTAGTCCGTAGTACATATTGATTTTTATGAAACAGCCACCTTTTTACAATAAAGTAACTTTCGCCAACCTATAGATTATGAAAATAAGAATAAAAAGCTGAAGTAAAAAGTTAAATTCCACTTGCAACACCTGTAAA
>DCHC01000053.1 GCA_002314755.1 Faecalibacterium sp. UBA1762
AATCAATTTATCGAGGTTCCCTTTTGTAAAAATGTCATGACAGAGTATTTTCCTTTTTTTCGGGGGAAAAATAGTGTTTTTCGTTGCAGTGGACCGAAATGTGTGGTAAACTAAAGAGGATATGACCGGTCGCGGTCTGGTTTCGGCGTGAATAAAAGGCAGGCCCGGTCCGGTACCCTGCACAAAACAGAAAACAGGGGAATGAACGGTATGTACACACAGTTACCCGATGAGGTCTATCGGCTGGTATCTCTGTTATTAGACGGATTTGCGGCCGTCCTTTTCAGCGTGATTCTGCTGACCATGCACCAAATTCCGGTGCAGTCCGGTAAGCTGAAAAGCTCCTTTGTCCACAGTGTGGCGGTGGGATTTGCTACGGCGCTGGCAGATATGGGGGCCACATTCTGCTGGAATAAGATTCCCCTTTCTGCCCCGTACCGGTTGTTCGGCATGTCCGACTGCTTTTTGCTGGTGTTGTTTACCGCTTTTACGGCAAGGTTTATTCTGATGTATCTGGATGACGGCCGCCGGATCAGTTTGATTTTGAAATACGCCGCCTCTATTTTGTACGACGTTATCTTTGTCATGTTTGTGATTCCGCCTATCTTCAATAGCATTTTTTTGTTCCCGGAGGGGCAGGCGGAGCTTGTCGCCGGACCGGCTTTCATTTCATTTTTTGCGGTGTACTCGCTGGTGACCCTGTTGCCGCTGGTTGCGCTGATGCTCACCCGCAAAAAGCTGGGTACCAAGCAAACCCTTCTGCTGTTTGTGCTGCAAAGCGGCGTGGCGGTCAGTTACGGTGTCTTTTGGCAGGAGGTCCCCCCCACCCTGTGTCTGATGGCCCTCTTTATGATGGTGGTCTACATCCTGATCTATCAGGGCAAGGTGTTGGAGGCTGCCGTGCAGGAGAAGGAACTTTCCGAAAAAAAAGCCGAGCTGTCCGAAATGCGCACCCGGCTGATGCTGTCTCAGATACAGCCCCATTTTGTCTACAACACCCTGACCACCATCGCCTATCTCTGCCGCAAGGATCCGGAAAACGCCGAAAAGCTGACCAACCGTTTTTCAGAGTATCTGCGCACCAATATCAACTTTTTGTCCGGCAGAGGGAAGGTCTCCTTTGAGGAGGAGCTGCAGAATGTGCAGAACTATCTGGCTATAGAAAAGTACCGGTTTAAGGATCGGCTGCAGCTGCATTATGACATTCAAGTGCGGAATTTTGCCCTGCCCCTGCTGACGGTACAGCCCATGGCGGAGAACGCTGTCAAGCACGGCATAACCAAAAAAGAGGATGGCGGTAACCTTTGGCTGACCACCCGGCTGCAGCAAGATACGGTCTGCATCGAGATACGGGATGACGGTGTGGGCTTTGATGTGGATGTCGTTCGGGACGACGACAGGCTGCATGTAGGACTGACAAATGTAGAAAAGCGTGTACGGGACGCAGGCGGAACACTGACGATCCAAAGCACGCCCACGGTGGGTACCACCGTAACGATAATGCTGCCGAAAGGAATATGATATGCTGATTTACGCGTTGGACGATGAGGAATCTGCTTTATACTATTTAGAAAGCGCCATTCGGGAGGCAATGCCTCAGGCCGAGGTGCGTACCTTTGAGCGTTCCAAGGCACTGCTGCAGGCGTTTGAAGAGCAGCCGGCGGATGTGGTTTTTTCCGATATCGAGATGCCGGGTCTGTCGGGGATCAACCTGGCGAAGGCCATTATGGAGATTCGGGAGCGTACCAATATCGTCTTTGTTACCGGCTACGAAAACTACGCGCTGGAGGCACTGAACCTGTTTGCCAGCGGTTATCTGCTCAAGCCTGTCACCGCCGAAAAGGTGCGGCAGGCAATCGAAAACCTGCGGTATGAGGTCGGCAGGGTCTGTGACATTTCTCTGGTGACCTTTGGTAATTTTGACGTATTTTTCCGGGGTGTACCGGTGACCTTCCGCTCCCCCAAAAGCAAAGAGCTGCTGGCCTATCTGGTGGACCGCAACGGTGCAACCGTCACCCGGCAGGAGGCCGCTGCAGCTCTGTTTGAGGACGACTACTCCCGGGCGGTACAGGCCAACCTTTCCCGTATTGCCACCCGCATGACCGAAGATCTGGAGGCCGCGGGCATTCACGGGCTGGTTACGGTGGAAAACGGCTATCGGGTCAACCTGGCAGGGGTGGCGTGTGACCTGGCGGATTATCTGGCAGGCAGTACCTGCTGTAAGTACACCGGGGAGTATATGGAACAGTACTCCTGGGGCGAATACCGCAAGGCAGGGCTGCTAACCACAGTGTAATATCTTTTTGCCGCAGGGACAAGGCCCTGCGGTTTTTTTGTATATAAAAAAGTATTGATATTTGTTTTTTTGTGATCAGGTGTTAACATCATGCCAACAGACCTATGATATACTGTAACCAACAAATACGCCTGACGGCAGAAAGGGAGGCAGCAAAGCATGACGGTCTATCTGGTCGACCTGGATTACGATACGCTAAAAGGGTACGAGACCGTGCTGCTTTCCGGTTTTCCCGGTATTCGGGTGCAGTGCTTTACCTGCATTGAAAGGCTGCTGCAGGCGGTGGAAACCAAAAAGCCGGACGCCGTCTTTTTAGAGATGGAGCAGCCGGACAGCGCCTCGGCGGCACAGCTGCTTACCCAAAACAAAAAGGTACGTAATGTCATTATGGTATCCCAAAATGACAGCTATGCTCTGATCGGCGCCAGGATGGGGATCAGCGGTTATCTGCTTAAGCCTGTCACGGCAGAAAAGATTGCTATGCAGATGAATCATCTGAGGCAGAGTTTTTCCTTTGGAGGATTCTGTTCTGTGGCGCGTCCCAAGGCAGAGACAGGCTGAGCCGTTACTACGATTTATACGGTCCGGAAAACCGTTTCGGGCAGGCCCCGGCGCGGGTTTCTCCGCTCTCCCCGGACCGTTTCTCATTTTTTCTAAAAAAAAGCAAGCGATCATCCCCTTTCGCGGTTGGCGAACAGCGTTGCTGTATGCCGGCTGCGGGAGGGGATGATTGCTTTTTTATGTAACAGAAAAAGCACAGTTAACAAGATATAAAAAATATATTGACAAAATGAAAACCAAAATGTAAAATGAAGGAAACAGATGTAATATGAAATCGCAATATAAGGTTTATCGTTGAATTTTGCAAACAAGGGAGGATGTCGGACATGGAATACCGGTCAGAATGGACACTGTCAGAAAAAGAAAAGGCTGCGATTGCCGGCGCTTTGGCAGCGGAGCTGCACAGTCTGCGGGTGGTGGCAGGGATCTCTCAGCAGGAGCTTTCGTCTTTAGTGGGGGTTTCCCGGCAGACCTACGGCGAGGTAGAACGGGGCACACGGCAGATGTCATGGGCCACCTTTTTGTCGCTGGTACTATTTTTCGACTACAACAACCGCACTCATGACCGGTTGCGGCAGATCAAGCCGGTCAACGGTCTGCTGGTCAACGGCTTTAACGACAGTGTTCCGCAATGCCCGGCGGAGAATGAGACCGAAGCACAAAGCCGTGCCGGACGGATTGTGGAATGTCTGGACAGTCAGGCACTGCGCTCCATCCGCACCATGGTCATGATAGAGTATGCCCGCTGCACTGCAGTCCCCGGGGATGCTGTTATCAAGGCATTTGAAGGGCTGCAAACCGACTGTGCGGCCATCCGGGAGGATCCGGTGGTTCAAAAGACCCTGCAAGCAATCAAAAAGCGAGGCACACAAAAGTGACAGAACAGGAAATCAAGGCAAAGGTGCGCCGGTTTCTGCGGGAAAACGGCGTTACACAGATAACTTACCCGCAGCTGACGGCTTGTACCGGGCAGCTGGGCTACACAGTAGTAGAGTTTAATTCGGTTTTCAACGAAGGCCCGGTCGGTATTCTTTTGGGGATGCTGCAGCTGCCCCGGGGACAGCTACAGAGCAGGGGCTTTACCTATGTCGACGCAAACTACCGTATGGTATTTGTTCATGAGGATCTGAGTCAGGCGGAAAAGACGGTGGTTCTCGCCCATGAGCTGGGTCATATTGTGCTGGGGCACATGCGCACCGCCCGTGTCATCGGCACCGATGTGCTGCAGGAGTATCAGGCAAACGAGTTCGCCCATTATCTTTTGGCACAAACTACCGCCCGTCGACTGGGGCGGCAAAGTTTTTTTTGCCGCAACCGCAGGGTGATCGCCGTCGTGCTGGCGCTGGTGGCGCTGGCAGCGCTGGCGGGGGGCGTTTGGCTGGCAAGGCAGCGCAGCGCCTTTGGCGAGTACTATGTCACCGAGACCGGCACCAAGTATCACACGGCGGATTGCAAGTATATCAAGGGCAAGCCGGACGCCCACCCCATGACCAAAGCGCAGTTTGACAGCGGAATGTACAACCGGTGCAGGATTTGTCTGCCGGAGGAGTAGGAGCGATTAAGCCGATAAAGGCTTGGTATAAAAAACATAGGGAGGAAATGATTCATTATGGAAAATAATGTTTCGGGATGCTTAAAGATTTGGGCGATTGTGCTGGTTTTAATCTTGTTGCTTTTGATGCTTGTTAACTGTTCTTCCGACAGCGACAGCTACGAAGCTTCGTCATCTTATACGGTTCATTCAAGCAGCTCCGGCAAAAAAACGACCGATTACTCTTACAAAACAACTACGCCAAGCAGCAAAAAATCCTATGATACCTACGACGGTTACGATGACGGCGACGGTTTAAAAGAGGGAGAATACTATTGCATGGGCAAGAATGATACCTGCCCGAACAAGACCTACAGTCCGTATGATTTCTTTTGCTCCCGCTGCGACCCGGATGGAGACAATATTGAGGGCTGAGCTGCCCGGGCGGATCGGGTAACGGTATTTCATGAGGCAAAAGCAGCGGAAAAAACCGCTGTTGAGCAATAAAAGAAAAAGAGGTGTTTTTATGGGCATGTTCGATTTTAGGCGCTATGACGGTTTTGTGGGGTGCATTCCCCAAAAGTTTATCGACACGAACTTCCCCAAATGCCCCATGTGCGGCACATCTGAGCCGTACTGGAAGCTAAAGGATAAGATGGGGCTTACAGCAAACAGAACGCTGTTTCTGTGCGATAAATGCGGCGCCGTTCTTTCGGCGACCACCGCAGATATCAGCGGATTGTCTTCCAGTAAGTTGGGCGTGTTGACCAATGCCGGCCTATTTAACGCGATCGGTAAAAAAGCAGCCGGTAAACAGGTTGCGACGGTTTATATGAAGGTCGAGCAGGTGGGGGCGGCGCAAACCACCAGATTATACGAGGGAAAGGAAATGCCGATTGAGGAACTGCAGGAGCTGGCGCAGAACCTTTGATTCGGTCGGTGACCTTTTATGGCTACGCTTGTTTTTTTGCGCAGAACGCCGAAAGAGATTGAGATTTTCGGCGGAGAGGTCTATTTTGACATCGACGGTAAAAACATGGGCAAGCTTACCGGCACAGATCAAAGGATAACGGTTCCTGCCGGTACACATACCGTAAAGATGTACAAGACGCACACCTATGATACCTTTATCGGCTTTGCACAGTCGACAATTGAGCTTGCGGACAACGAATCCCTGATGGTAAAGTATTCTGCGCCTATGACGGTAAATCAGCCCGGAAATATGATGATATCCACTTATTCCGGGCAAAAGAGCGAGGAAGAAGCCCGAAAAAGAGAGGCTGCCATCCAGCGGGACTTTACCGAAGTACAACGGCAAAAGGAACAGGCTGACCGAAAGTACAAAAGCGGGGTGCTTACTGCGGTATGGGTCGTTGTTGCCCTTGTTGTAGTAACATGCGTTCTTTACGGACTGATTTTCAGTGATTTATGTCACCTGATATTCAGTGATTTATACGACTTGACATTCAATGATTTATTATGATTTTGATAAAAGGAGAAACATTATGTACGGTTATTATGATTATTCCGATATCGGAACCTTTGTCAGCGCTTATTTGGTGGCGGTGCTGATCGTTGCTGCCCTGCTGGGGCTTATTCCCGCCTCTATCGCCAAGAAAAAGGGATACAGCTTCGGACTCTGGTGGTTGTATGGCTGGATGCTGTTCATTGTTGCGCTGATCCACTCGCTGCTGATCGGGGAGAAAAAAGAAAAATAAAAAACGCATGTGGCGCGGTATCTGTGTTAAAAACAGTACAAAAAATCATTCAGCCGACCTGACGAGCATTGTTTGACCGGAAGGTTGGCTGAAAAAAGAAAAAATAAAAGGGAGAAAAGAACAATGGACGGTGCGATTGGTTTGGTTTATATTATCGTCGGAATCTTTTGGGGAGTGATTTGGGGTATCGCCACCCAAAAGGTCAATGAAAACAAGGGTTACTACGGCGGTTTTGGCCTGGGATTTTTTCTGGGGTTGATCGGGTTGATTATTGTTCTGTGCAAGCCGGATAACCGCTATGCGCCTGCACAGACGCAGTATTCGCCTATGTACCCGACAGCTTATTCCGAGGCAGGGGACCGAAAAATGCTGGAAAACGGCGGCTGGAAATGCAAAAAGTGCGGACGGATCAACCCGAGTTATACCGGCACCTGTGCTTGCGGTATGACCAAGGGCGAAAATAACGGTACCGCCAAAGCTATTCAGCAGGCAAATAGCCGGGCAGCGGAAGAGGTTAAGACCGGCAGTGCGACGCAAACGACCGAAAAGGCACAGTCGGGTGTCGATCAGGAGCTGCAGAATATTCAAAAGCTGAGATCCTATAAGGAGCTGCTGGATACCGGCGTGATTTCTCAGGAGGAATTTGATACAAAAAAAGCACAGCTGCTGAAGTTGGATTGACAAAGGAAGACCGGAGACATAATGCTAAGAAAGCCAACATCGAAAGACTTGCTATCATTGCGGCAGTCTGTCTGATGGGATACTTATGGTGTCCATTGTATACTACTATATCAGCATTATCCGGAGAATACACGGACGTCTTCAATATTTTTTTAATATTGGGGGTGATTGTCCTTGCCGTGACATTGTTTATCCGTTAAGAGAAGGCTTTTCTTATCGTTTCCGGTCGGGAGACATCGTGCTTGAACGGAATACGGCAACATCGCCCCAAATCCCCAGCAGGAGGCAGTCCGGAAAGATCAACTGAACAACGGAAATATCACCCAGACAAATTTTGACGCAGGAAAGGTGAAAATAATGTATACTACAGGTACCAAACGCTGTCCTGACTGTGGTTATCAGGTCGGTGCAAACGATACTTCTTGTCCCAACTGTTCGTATTCTTTTTCAAAAGAGGGCAATTCTTCCGCCGGGCAAGACGGCGGGAAAATTGTGGCTATCTTGCTGTGGCTTGCTGCACTATGTGTTGCAATTGTCGGCGTAACCCGCATTTCCTGTGAAGATTACATATTCCATCAGGAACACTATGCGAAGTGCCTGGAGGGCTACAACGACTGTATAGAAGAAGCGAATAGTGCTGCATTTTTACGTGGTACATTTTTGAGTATTGCTGATGAATATGAGGAAATGATGGAAGAGGATATGGAGGAAATTGTGAAATATCAGTCTCAGGCGAAGTATTGTTTCGCCGGGGCAGCGGTACTGATTGTACTGGGTATTGTCATATTCGTCAAACAAAAAAAGACCGATGCAGTGATGCAGACCGGATCATATTCTCCGATGTATCCTTCAGCATTTCCGAAAAATGAAAACAGTGTCCCGGCACAAGGTGGTACTGCTTTCAGGACCGCAGAGCCAGCACCCACCGTTATAAATGATGTTCAAACCCATCAGGATATCGATAAGCTGAGATCCTACAAGGAGCTGCTGGATACCGGTGTCATTACTCAAGAAGAGTTTGAAACCAAGAAAAAGCAGATTTTGGGGCTGTAGTAAATGGAAAAACCGACGGTGCGGTAAAAGTGTGTTTTATCCGCACCGTCGGTTTTTTGTAGCATTAGGGGGATTACCATTGCAGAGAAATACTTTCAGTATCTGCCGGGAGCAGTGTCTGGATTACGGTCAGATTGATTCCATTGTCAGACTGAACGGTATCGAAGATAAAGGTAAAATATATGCAGGGCAAATTATATTGCTGCCGCAGGAATAGATTTTGCCGGCCGGTTGGCAATAAAACCGGCAATCTTGAACCGCCAATACGGCATCGGAAGAATCCACGGAAAATCTGTTGACGACCTCTGCTTAAAATTAGATTGACAAACTCGGCGGTAATAGGTACAATAAGAAAAAAGTATCTGATTACGGTTCGAAAAGTTTGACAGAAAAGGCGGGTGGAACATATATGGGTATGGATTACGGCTGGAGAGTGAGCCCCAAGGAAAGGTCACGTCTGATAACGGCGCTGACCGGTGAGCTGGGCAGTTTGCGTGCGGCGGCAAATATCTCTCAGGAGGAACTGTCAGAGATGATCGGCGTCTCCCGGCAGACCTACGGTGCGGTGGAGCGGGGGACCAAAAAACTGTCATGGTGTACCTTTTTGGCTCTGGTGCTATTTTATGACTACAACGAAAGAACCCACCACCGGCTGCGGGAGATACAGCCCATTCACAATATGCTGTACCAGCGGTTTAATGAAGAAATTGATGTCAAAACCGTCACCACCGGTATATTCGCCGATGACAAGGCAAACCATATCGTCGGCTCGCTGGATGATCAGGCGCTGCACGCGATACGCACCCTGATCATGATAGAGTATGCCCGCTGCACCTCTACCCCGGGGGATGTGGTGGTCAAGGCCTTTGACGGTGCGGATTTTACTGCGGTGCGCATACTGGATGATGTGGCGATCCGCAAGGCGCTGCAGGAAATTCAGGCTGCGAAAAAGGGCGAGTGATGGCAGATAAAATCGGGGCGCTGGTAGATACCTTTATCGCGGAGCATCAGCTGGCGGATATCACCTATCGCACTTTAACCGCCGCAATAGAGCGGGACGGGTACACTGTTGTAGAATTTAACGGTGTGGACGACCCGCAACCGGTACAGCGGCTGCTCAGAGCACTGCGGCTGCCGCCCAATGCGTTGCGCAGCCGGGGATTTACCTATGCGGACAGCTGCTACCGCATCATCTTCGTGCATCAGGATCTGTCCGATAGCGAAAAAAAGCTGGTTTTGGCCCATGAAATCGGCCATGTTGTCTGCGGACACATGGGTACCGGTACGGTGATTGGCAACGATGTCCGGCAGGAGAGTGACGCCGCGGCATTTGCTCAAAGGCTGTGCGCGGATAATACCCAAAAGACAGCCCGCAGAAAAGCTTTTTTGCGTGCCCATAAAAAGGCGGTCTGCCTGAGCCTGGCGCTGGTTTTGCTGCTGGCAGTAGGCACCGGGGCAGCCCTTTCCGTGGCGAAGATAAACAGCTATTATGGCAGATACTATGTGACCGAAAGCGGCAGCAAATACCACTTGGCAGACTGCCGGTATGTCAAAACCAAGACCAATGCGCACCGTCTGACCAAGACAGAGTATGAAAGCGGAGAGTACACCCCCTGCAGCGTCTGCCTGCCCGGTGAGGCGGAAACGGATAAAGAATAACAGTAATCAGCGCAAGCCCTAAAAAACAAACAAAGAAAAAGCACACGCCCCGGTAGCTCTTTGCCGGGGCGTGTGTCGTTTTTCGTGGGCGTTCAGTGGGTAGAGGGGGTGCCCCCTATACTGTGCCAGGTATCCGGCAGCTGAATCACAACCGTGGTACCGGTGGGGGAAAAATCAATCTGGACGGTGCCGTTGCACAGGGTCTGAATGCGGTTGGTCACATTGGCAATGCCTATGCCCTTGTGATCATCCGGCGAAGAATCCAGCGGCTTGCCGGTGCCGTTATCCGATACGATGATTCGGTGCAGGGTCGCATCGCCTTGGGCGAATGGCTGCAGGGTGACGGTCACCTTGCCACCGGGTATTCCACGTACGCCGTGACGGATGGCGTTTTCCACCATGGGCTGCACCGTCAAAAACGGCACAAAGTACCCGCCATCCTGAATGTCATACTCCACTGTCAGATGGCGAAAACGGGTCTGCTCGATATTGGTGTAAAACCGGGTATGCTCCAGCTCTTTTTCTATAGGAATCATGGGGTCCTTGCTTTTGGTGTGGTTCAGGCTGCCCCGCAGATAGTTAGAAAAATCGATCAGGGTCTGCTCTGCCTTGGCGGGGTCCAGCCTGCATAGACCGCACACCACCGACAGGGTGTTGTACAAAAAGTGGGGCTGAATTTGAGAGTTGGCCAGCTCAATCTGCTGCAGCTGCAGCTGGCGGTCCTTATCCTCAATGACTGAGTTGCTGCGTTCCATAAAATCAAACAGAAAATACAGCATGATAGATACGATGATGCTCATGCCTGCCAGGTTAAACTTGTACTGCTCCGCCAGACCGGCGACGGTAGTTACCAGCATCAGACCGGAGATCAGCAGCACGGTGGTGATACGCACCGGGTTGGCGTCGTTTCGGCTTAGCAGAGAGAATAGCGGCAGAAAGATAAAATAGCTGAAGATGATGACCATATACAGCCATTTTAAGGGGCCGCCCAAATAGATGTTTTGGGGAGTAATGGTAAACAGGCACCCGTTAAAGATGCTGATAAGGCTGATACCTCCGGCAACGGCAGCGGGTACAGTCATCAGCAACAGTCGCTTGCCCCGGGGGGCGATCAGTGCCACCATCAAAATCAGCAGCTCCATCGCCTTGAACAGATAGCACAGGGCGGCGCTGACGGTGCGCAGCTGAATCGCCCAGGACGGCAGTTGGGCCGCCACAGGGTAATCCCGGATGGCGGTATCCACATAATCGGTGATCAAAAAAAAGAGGTTGGTGACCAGCAGGGTACAAAAAACATGCTTGTTGTAGCGAGAGGTCACCGTGCTGGTTTTCAGCATGACCAGCATGGCTGCCGTAATGGTCAGGTGAACGCTGTCACGCAGCAGAAAATCTAAAACATATTTCATCACTGTGACCGATCCTCTTTTTCAAAATAATCAGCTGCGGGCAGCCACGGTAAATTTTTGCAGGGCCAGCACCAGCAGGGGAATGAAAACCAGCTGCAGGGCAATACCGGGCAGCGCGCCCAGCACCGCGCCGGACAAAAAGGCAGACCAGCCAAAGGGGCTGCCGGTCAGCCCGAACAACGCCAACCGGGCAAAACCCCAGATGACCCGGCCCGCCACCATAGCACCCAGCAAGGCCAGCCAGATAAAAGGCTTTTTGCGGGGCAGGGCACGGTACAGCAGGGCGGCGACGGTACCGTAGGCGGCAAGCTCAAAGCACATGGCAATGCCGGTGGGGATCAGCGGCGGCATACCAAACAAAGCAAACC
>DCHC01000050.1:0-190 GCA_002314755.1 Faecalibacterium sp. UBA1762
AGTGCGGTCTGCCCAAGGAGATGGCAATTGAGCTGTTTAAGCCCTTTGTCATGCATGACCTGGTGGAGCGCGGTATTGCCAACAATATCAAGAGCGCCCGTAAGGCAGTGGAGCGCCTGCGTCCCGAAATCTGGGATTCTTTGGAAAAGGTCATCAAGAACCATCCTGTTCTGATGAACCGTGCGCCTAC
>DCHC01000050.1:304-51763 GCA_002314755.1 Faecalibacterium sp. UBA1762
CGACGGTGACCAGATGGCTGTCCACGTACCGCTATCCCGTGAGGCACAGAAAGAAGCCATGAATCTAATGCTGGCTTCCCGCAACCTGCTAAAGCTGTCTGACGGCAAGCCTGTTGCAGTTCCCACTCAGGATATGATTTTGGGTTCTTACTACCTGACTATGGTGGATGAGCTGCCCGAGGGTGAGGTACCTCATGCCTACCGCGATGAGGCGGAAGCCCTGATGGCATATCAGGAGAAGGTCATTACCCTGCAGACCCCCATCCGTCTGCGCCGCACCCTGACAATTGATGGTGTGGAAAAGTCTCATATGGTGGATACTACCGTCGGCCGTGTGATTTTTAACCGCCCGATTCCTCAGGATCTGGGTTATGTGGATCGTACCGATCCGAACCAGATGTTCGATTACGAAATCAGCTTCCTGGTGGGTAAAAAGCAGTTGGGCAAGATTATTGACCGTTGCATCCGCGTTCACGGCACTGAGAATACCCACGAGGTGCTGGATAATATCAAGGCACAGGGCTACCGTTACTCCACCATCAGCGGTATTACTGTTGCTGTCTGCGATGCCACTATTCCGCCCAAAAAGAAGGAACTGATGGCACAGGCCGAGGATGAGATTGATAAGATCGAACGCCGCTTTAACAAGGGTCTGCTCAGCGATGCCGAGCGTAAAAAAGCCTCTATTAAGGTCTGGAACGATACCACCGCGAAGGTCGGTGACGCACTGAAGGACAACTTGGACTCCCGCAACCCCATCTATATGATGGCCGACTCCGGCGCCCGTGGTTCTATGGCTCAGCTGCGTCAGCTGGCAGGTATGCGTGGTCTGTTGGCCAACACCTCCGGTGATACCATTGAAACACCTATTCGTGCAAACTACCGTGAAGGTCTGAATGTACTGGAATACTTTATCTCCTCCCGTGGTGCCCGTAAGGGCCTGGCCGATACCGCTTTGCGTACTGCTGACTCCGGCTATCTGACCCGCCGTCTGGTTGATGTTTCTCAGGATGTGATTATCCGCGAGGAGGACTGCGGTTCCGAGAACGGTTTGCTGATTGCGGATATCAAAGAGGGCGGCGAGATGATCGAGCAGTTCTCCGAGCGGTTGCTGGGACGTTATCCGGTTCATGATGTGCTGGATGCCGAGGGCAATCTCTTGGTTTCCAAGGATACCATGATGACGGAGGACGACGCCAAGAAGATCACCGGCGCCGGCATCACCGAACTGGAGATCCGCAGCGTGTTGGCATGTAAGTGCAAGCACGGCGTCTGCAGCCACTGCTATGGCGCAAGCCTGGCAAACGGTAAGCCGGTCAGCCTGGGCGATGCAGTTGGTGTTATTGCTGCACAGTCCATCGGTGAGCCCGGTACCCAGCTTACCATGCGTACCTTCCATACCGGCGGTATCGCGTCTGCTGACGATATTACCCAGGGTTTGCCCCGTGTTGAAGAGCTGTTCGAGAGCCGTCGTCCCAAGAAGATGGCTATCATGACCGAGATGGCCGGTACGGTTCATGTTGTCAAGACTAAAAAGTCAGACCATGAGGTTGTCCATGTAGTTATCTCCGGTTTGGATGAGAACGGCGCACCTGCTGAGGCAAGTTATCTGATACCCTTTGACGCACATATGAAGGTGGAAGAGGGTCAGTACCTGAACAAGGGCGATCTGCTGACCAACGGTGACGCCTATCCGCAGGATATTATGGCTGTTCAAGGACGCGTTGCTGTGCAGAACTATCTGATCCGCGAGGTTCAGCGTGTTTACCGCCTGCAGGGCGTTGATATCAACGATAAGCATGTTGAGGTTATTGTTCGCCAGATGCTGCGCAAGCTGCGTGTGGAGGATCCGGGTTCCACCAATCTGATTGCAAACAGTCAGGTCGACCGTGCTGATTTCCTGGAGGCGAATGAGGAGGTCAAAGCGCGTATGGACGCAGGGGAAGAAGGCCTGTCTTTGGCAACTGCTTCTGATGTTCTGCTGGGCATTACCAAGGCCTCTTTGGCAACGGATAGCTTTATGTCCGCCGCCTCCTTCCAGGAGACCACCCGCGTGCTGACGGATGCCGCTATCAAGGGCAAGACGGACGCTTTGCGCGGTCTGAAGGAGAATGTCATCATCGGTAAGTTGATCCCCGCCGGTACTGGTTTGTTCAGTGACTGGTTACACGAGGATGAAGAGCAGGAGGATGACGCCGAGGAAGAGAAGCCACTGTTGACGGAGGAGAATCCGATAGCGGAGGATTTTGATGACGAGGACGAAGATGACGGGACTGAGGACGAAGAGATGGTAGATGAGGATTTGGCTGCCACCGCGGAGAATCAAGAGTAAGTCGTTGCTTTTTCCATTTGAAAAATGATGTAAATGCCGCGTTGGGTCAAGCTCAATGCGGCATTTTATCTGAAAAATGTTTTTATTTTTCGGCGAAACAGAGAAAATCTCTTGCAAACATTTCAATTGCGTGGTATAGTATATACGATATAATTACAAAAGCGACGATGACGAAGACAGTAGGTATATTCACATCTCATCCAAAGCGAGTCGGGACAGGTGAAAGCCCGGCGGTGGGTAGTATACTGAAGATCACTTTCTAGTTGCAACGCCCAAACCTGTGTTTACAGGCAGTAGGTGTTGACGGTACCCCACCGTTATCCGGGACACATATGTTGGTATGTTGGGTGGTATTAGCGAAGAATAGCCTTCGTCCTGACAAGGGGACGGGGCTTTTATTATTTTACAGGAGGTTTAAAGAATGTATCAGAAGGTTTCCACCGACATGAATTTTGTCGAGCGTGAAAAAGAGGTCCTGCAATTTTGGCAGGAGAATGATATCTTCCGTAAAAGCTTGGAGCAGCATAAAGCAGAGGGTAACACTTATACTTTTTATGACGGTCCGCCGACAGCAAACGGCAAGCCGCATATCGGTCATGTGCTGACCCGTGTTATCAAGGATATGATCCCCCGTTACCATGCGATGAAGGGTGCTTATGTGCCCCGCAAGGCCGGTTGGGATACCCATGGCCTGCCTGTGGAAATTGAGGTGGAAAAGAAGCTGGGTTTGGACGGCAAGGACCAGATCGAGCAGTACGGTATTGACCCCTTTATCCAACAGTGTAAGGAGAGCGTTTGGAAATATAAGGGTATGTGGGAGAAATTCTCCGGAGCCGTTGGCTTTTGGGCAGATATGGATGACCCATATGTCACCTATCACGATGACTATATTGAGTCTGAGTGGTGGGCGCTTCGCCAGATTTGGGACAAGGGCCTTTTATACAAGGGCTTTAAAATTGTCCCCTATTGCCCCCGTTGTGGAACCCCGCTTTCCTCTGCCGAGGTCGCGCAGGGCTATAAGAGCGTAAAAGAGCGCTCTGCCGTGGTTCGTTTTAAGGTCAAGGGAGAGGACGCGTATTTCCTTGCATGGACCACCACGCCCTGGACCCTGCCCAGCAATACCGCTCTTTGCGTCAACCCAGAGGATACTTATTGCAAGGTTAAAGCCAGTGACGGTTATACCTACTATATGGCAGAGGCTTTGCTGGATGCGGTCTTAGGTTCCAAGCAGCTGACCTGGGAAGTGTTGGAGACCATGGCTGGCCGCGATCTGGAAAGACGGGAGTATGAGCCGCTGTACCAGTGCGCTGCGGATACCGCTGCTGCCCAGAAAAAGACCGCACATTTTGTGACTTGTGACGGTTATGTTTCCATGACCGACGGTACCGGTATTGTTCACATTGCCCCTGCCTTCGGTGAGGATGACTCCCGCGTGGGCCGCGATTATGACCTGCCTTTCCTGCAGTTTGTGGACGGCAAGGGTAAGATGACCGAGCAAACGCCGTTTGCAGGACTGTTTGTCAAGGATGCGGATCCCAAGGTGCTGGTGGATTTGGATTCCCGCAGTCTGTTGTTTGACGCCCCCAAATTTGAGCATGACTATCCCTTTTGCTGGCGTTGCGATACCCCGCTGATCTACTACGCCCGCGAAAGCTGGTATATCCGCGAGACCGCTGTCCGGGACGATTTGGTGCGCAATAACAACACCGTTAACTGGATCCCAGCCTCTATCGGCAGCGGCCGTTTCGGCAACTGGCTGGAGAATATTCAGGACTGGGCACTTTCCCGTAACCGCTATTGGGGCACCCCGCTGAATATCTGGGAGTGCAGCTGCGGCAGGCGTTGCTGTGTGGGCAGCAGGGAGGAGCTATTTAATCTGTCCGGTGATGAGCGTGCCAAGGCAGTGGAGCTGCACCGTCCCTATATCGATGAAATTGAGTTGAACTGCCCGGACTGCGGTCAAAAGATGAAGCGTGTACCGGAGGTCATTGACTGTTGGTTCGATTCCGGCGCAATGCCTTTCGCTCAGTATCACTATCCGTTTGAAAATAAAGAACTGTTTGAAAACCAGTTCCCCGCTCAGTTTATCTCCGAGGCTGTGGATCAGACCCGCGGCTGGTTCCACTCTCTGATGGCGGAATCCACCCTGCTGTTCAACAAGGCACCCTACCAGAATGTCATTGTCCTGGGGCATGTTCAGGATGAGAACGGGCAGAAGATGAGCAAATCCAAGGGCAACGCTGTTGATCCGATGGAGGCGCTGGAAACCTACGGCGCCGATGCCATCCGCTGGTATTTCTATACCAACTCTGCGCCCTGGCTGCCCAGTCGGTTCCATGGCAAGGCCGTGCAGGAGGGTCAGCGGAAGTTTATGGGTACCCTGTGGAATACCTACGCTTTCTTTGTACTGTATGCCAATATTGACAATTTCGACGCTACAAAGTACACGCTGGAATGGGATAAGCTGTCCATTATGGATAAGTGGCTGCTCTCTCGCCTGAACAGCGCCGTTGCCAGAACAGATAAATATCTGGCTGACTACGCTATTCCCGAAGCCTGCCGTGTACTGGATGATTTTGTGGATGAGCTGAGTAACTGGTATGTCCGCCGCGGTCGTGAGCGCTACTGGGTATCCGGTATGCCACAGGATAAGATCAATGCCTATATGACGTTGTATACCGCGCTGGTGACAGTGGCAAAGCTTGTAGCCCCCATGGTTCCCTTTATGGCAGACAGCATCTACCGCAACCTGGTCTGCAGCGTTGACGCCAATGCGCCGATCAGTGTACATCTGTGCGATTACCCGGTCTGCAATGACGCCATGGTTGACAGTGAAATGGAACAGTCGATGAATGAGGTTCGCCAGATTGTCGAGCTGGGCCGCAGTGCCCGTAACGGCGCGAAGACCAAGAACCGCCAACCTTTGGCAGGATTGTATGTTAAGTGCGAAAAGGATCTGAGCGAAGAGTATCAGCTGATTGTCCGGGATGAGCTGAATGTCAAGAAGGTCGTCTTTACCGATCAGGTGGATGAGCTGATTACCTATTCTTTCAAGCCGCAGCTAAAGACTGTCGGACCCAAATACGGCAAACAGCTGGGCGAGATCAAGGTCGCTTTGTCGGAGATAGACGGCAGCGCTGCTAAGGCAGAGCTGGACGCAAACGGCGTGCTGGTTTTGAACCTGGCAGGCGGTGAGGTTCGTATGACAGAGGAGGATCTGCTGATTTCCATCGAGCAAAAGGCGGGTTATTACACTGTCAGCGACTGGGGTGTTACAGTATCGCTAGATGTCAATCTGACCCCCGAGCTGATTGATGAGGGCAACCTGCGTGAGCTGATCAGCAAGGTACAGACCATGCGTAAAGAGGCTGGCTTTGAGGTTACTGACCACATCCGTATCCGTCTGACCGGCAGCGAGAAGTTGGCAGAATTGGCAACTGTATTCCGGAAAGAGCTATGCACTGTCACCCTGGCCGATGATCTGGTGTTTGAGGCCGGCGCAGGCTATGAAAAAGCATGGGATATCAACGGTGAAAATATCACTGTCTGTGTGGAAAAGCTATAACGGACCGCCTTCTGCTTAGGCGGCAGACAATCGTAACGAATAAAAATGAGCCAAACCGGGAAAGACAGGCTTTCCGTAGGTTTGGCTCGTTTTTTTGACGGAGTAATTTTTAAAGCAGCGGAGCAAAGAATCGCAGCATAATCTGCAACAGTCTGGCCTTATTGCCAAACTGTTGCTGTCCGGGCATAATTTCATTGCATAGCGCAAAGGTATCGAGAAAATCCTGCCGGATATCCCGGATGATTTCCCCACCGTAGAGGGCGCAGCAGTTTTCAAAATGCAGGTATAGGCTTCGGTAGTCCATGTTGGCAGAACCGACAATGGCAATCTTATCATCGCACAGATACAGCTTACTGTGGACAAAGCCGGGCTGATATTCGTAAATACGCACGCCACCCTCCAAAAGCTGACGGTAGTAGCTGCGGGTAACCAGAAAAACCTGCTTTTTGTCCGGAATGCCCGGGGTAATGATGCGTACATCTACCCCGCTTTTGGCCACCAGACAGAGGGCTTCTATCAGCTCGTGGTCAGGTATCAGATAGGGGGTGGTGATCCAGACATACCGGTGGGCATGGTGCAGAACATTCATATAAGCGTTTTGGCTGACGGTTTCGGTGTCCAGCGGCGTATCGTCAAAGGGCTGGCAAAAGCTTTGCGCATTGGGCGTCGATTGACATATGACCATCGAAAAGGATACAGGCTGTCGGCTCACAATCTGCCACATCTTTAAAAAGGTGGCGCAAAAGGACTGTACCGCCGGACCGATGATCATGAGAGAGGCATCCTTCCATACCCCGTAGGGCTGCGCCAAACCGAAATACTCATCCGCCATATTGACACCGCCTGTAAAAGCGACCTTACCATCGATAATGCAAAGCTTACGGTGATCCCGGTGGTTGATAAAGCCGTAATCCCGGATATGAAGGCTGAAATGTAACGGGTTAAAACGGTAGCAGGTAATACCGGCTTTGCGCAGCTGCTGAGGATAATCAGCGGGCAGGCTCATCAGACAACCAACGGCGTCATAAATAATTCGCACATCCACCCCGTCTGCCGCTTTCTTTCGTAAAAGATGTTCGATCTGTTGCCAGCTGGAGCTTTCGATATTATAGATGAAATATTCCATCCAGATGGTGCTTTCCGCCTTTTCCAACCTGGACATCAGCACCGGCAGAAGTTTTTCTCCGCTGCCGAAATATTCTGCCGTGCAGCCGGAATAGAGAGGATTGTTTTGACTTTGCAGGTATTTTGCCTGACAGGCAAGTCCACGGTCCAAGCTCTGCAGCTGCTGCAGGGTTTGTTCACTGTATCGCATAGCGGCCCCGGCGGCTGACTCGACTTGTGCGAAATGTTTCTCTTTTTTCTTGAAAAGACCGGGTCTGCCCCAGATAAAGTAAAGTAGTTCCCCCAGCAGGGGCAGCAGCATAAAAAGCCACAGCCACATCAGCTTGTAGGTAGGGGAGGAGGGCGCTTTATCAAAAAGTATAATGCCGAGCAGCATGGAAAGGTACATCAGTGCCAGAAAGGCGGCTGTGTAATCCAATCCGAACCGGATAAAGATCCAGGCCAGCAGGGAAAACTGAACAACCAGTAAGCCGAATACCGGTGCGGAAGGGGATAGCAAAAAACGGATCACTTTTTTCATACGGATACCCTATTGCAGCAACACGAAGTAAGATGAAAAGGATCTGTTATGCACCGTTAAAGTTGGGCTTTGCATCAGGGTTTGCCTGTTTCCACTGACCGTATGTGGTGATCCGCACACTGCCTAGACCCACAGGGTCAGCGGGGGTATCACCGGATTTCGGCGCGGTGGCTTCAATACCGTATACTGCGTCCATCCCGTAAAAAACCTGTCCGAACACCGTGTAGTTGTTGTCTAAATAGGGCGCGCCACCGACCTTTTTGTAGGCATCAATGACCTCCCGACTCCAGCCAAGCTGTTCCATCTGGTCACACAAAACCTGAGAAACGCTGTCCTTTTCAGTGGAGACCACATAAAATTGGCTGCCGTTTTGCGTGCCGCCAGCCATGCAAAGTGCACCGGTATAATGGTGTAGAAGATTGCTGCTCTCCACGCCGAAGGTGTTTCTCCAGATGCTTTTTCCGCCCGATCCGTCAGTGTCTCCGCTTTGGATGATAAAATCCTGGATAACACGGTGAAAGGCCAATCCATTGTATGCGCCCTCGCGTGCAAGGGTTACAAAATTTTCCACCGCCTGGGGGGCGTAATCCGGGTACAATACCGCGGCAAATTCCCCTTTTTCAGTGATAAAAACGGCGCACAGAGCACTTTCATCCGGCAGGGAAAACTGCAAGGCGTCAGCGGTATTCAGTTCGACGGCTGCTTGCGAGAAATCGGAATCGGCATCGCGTTTCTTACAACCGGTCAGCAGCATGGCAAGGCAGCAAGTCACTGTCAGAAAAACAAAAAAAGCAGTTTTTTTCATAGTAAAATCTCTCCAAAACAGTAATCAGAAACGGTATGTGAAAAAAGATTACGGGATAAAGTTTTCTACAAAAGTAGTATAACACAAAAAAGGGCAGTATCCTACGAAAAAATTGAAAAATTCGGTAAACAGGAGATGAAAAGGAAAAAACAGGAAAAAAGTGGAACTTCTTTGAAATCATTTTGAAACAGTTCCTGCTTGACTTCCCCTATCATTTGCGCTACAATAAGTGCAGAAACTGGTGAGGAGGTTATATCATGAACAGTGAAAATGAAGAGTTGGATTATACCCCCGATTTGATCACTTTATTGGATGAGGATGACAAGGAACATGAGTTTGAGGTCATTGATGCTTTGGATTACAACGATGAGCATTATATGGCTTTGGTTCCGTATGCCCCTGATCCTGCAGAATCTCTGGAGCAGGACGCAGAGCTGATCATTATGCGTGTTGATGTAGATGAGCAGGACGAAGAGTACCTTTCCATTGTGGAGGACGATGAGGAGCTGTACAATGTCAGCAAGCTGTTTGAAGAACGGCTTCGTGACATCTTTGATATCGACATCTGAGCTTTTTCCTGCCCTGTCGACTTGTTGCGGTCATATTTAATCCTACAAGCTTAAAAATCGGGAGTTCATGTTCACGGACGGACTGCAGACCTCCCCTCCTTGCGAGGGACGAAGGGAGCGCGAAATTCGAGACTGGGCGTACCCACCCTACTTGGATAAGTAGGTTTTAATTGGCTGCAGACTTCAGGGCGGGATTATGAATAGTAAATTGGCGCGCCAGCGCCGGCTATGAAGGCTATCCGGTGCGCCGGTTAGCCTCTATTTTTTTAAGAAGGAGAACAGACCTATGATAGGAGCGCTGGAAGCGGGCGGTACCAAAATGATCTGCGCAGTATTGCAGCAGGACGGGACCGTCGCTGATAAGTTGACCTTGCCTACCCGTACACCGGCCCAGACCATGCCGCCCATGATCGAATTTTTTGTGAAGCACAAGGTGGAAGCACTGGGAATCGGCTGTTTTGGACCGTTGGATTTGGATGAAGCCTCTCCCACATTCGGTTTTATCACTGCTACGCCCAAGCTTGACTGGCGGTTTTACGATATTGTAGGGGAATTTAAAAAGGCGTTGGGCGTTCCGGTTGTCATGGATACCGATGTCAACTGTGCTGCGCTGGGTGAGGCCTGCTTTGGCAGCTGCAAGGGCTTGCAGGACTGCGTATACATTACGGTTGGCACAGGGATCGGCATGGGTGTTTTGGTGAACGGCAAGCTGGTACACGGTATTCAGCACCCGGAGCTTGGTCACATTCCGGTTGCCCCGATGGCGGGGGATGACTATGCCGGTCATTGTCCCTACCATGGCAGGTGCTTGGAGGGTATGGCTGCCGGTCCCGCCATGCGGGAGCGGTGGGGTGCCCCTGCTCAGGAGCTAAACGACCGTCCGGAGGTTTGGCAGTTGGAGGCAGAATATCTGGCACAGGGCATTATGACCTGCATTTTGGCCTACGCACCCCGGCGTATCGTACTGGGGGGCGGGGTACTGCATAACCCCACACTTCTGCCGCTGGTGCGTAGTGCGGTGCAGCGGTTGTTGGGCGGTTATGTGGCCTGCCCCGCAGTGCAAAAGCTGGAGGAATATATTGTGGCCCCGGCATTGGGAGACGCACAGGCGCTGCTGGGTTGTATGCAGCTTGTCCGGCAGTAAAATCGGTAAGTTTTAAGCGGTGTAATCGTGGCAGTGTCCGGAAACGGCTGTCCGCAACCGATCGCTGCTCTTTTCAAAATTGGAAAGGGGAGATTTCAGTGTCAGAAAAAAGTTGGGAAAATCAGATCCCGCATCCGGTGGAGTTGGAGGATGATGACGAGTATGCACAGATTCTTGTGCAGATGGGCAGAGAAGCAAAACAGTGGAAAAAGGACAATCCGCAAAAAAACGCACAGGATTTTGTGGAGTATGTGGGTCTTCGCAGTTGGATGTCTCACTTTGCCGATTACTGGAATATTCCGGAGGATGAACAGATTACCCGCCGAGGCATGAGACATATAGATGCCTTTTTGACCGCGATATTTGACGCGGTCTGACTAGAGTCGGAAAGGTCTAAAAAGCATGCAGCCTATTTTTTTGAAACCGGTTTTAAAACAGACGATATGGGGCGGTCATTTCCTTGCGGCAGAATACGGACTGGATATTCCTGGTACCGATATCGCAGAGGCGTGGATGGTCAGCGGCCACCCGGTTGGTGACTGTACCGTAAAAGATGGTCAGTGGCAGGGTTGGAAATGCAGTGAACTGTGGCAGCAACATCCGGAGCTGTTCGGCAAGTCGGCTGGTACGGACCGGGGGCAGTTTCCGCTGTTGATTAAACTGATCGATGCGGCTTCTCCCCTAAGCGTGCAGGTGCACCCGGATGATGCCTACGCCGCAGCCCATGAAAAGCTTACGGACGGTACTCCCTGTCTGGGAAAAAGCGAGTGTTGGACCGTATTGCAGGCGTTGCCGGGGTCAACCCTGGTGTTTGGACACACCGCAAAGGACAGACAACAGGCAGAAGAGATGATCCGGCAGGGGCAGTGGGAACGTTTTTTGTGCAAGGTTCCGGTGCATCCCGGCGATTTCTTTCGTATAGATCCGGGTACAGTACATGCGATCGGCGGCGGCATTCAAATACTGGAGGTGCAACAGAGCAGCGATATCACCTACCGGTTGTATGATTACGACCGTCTGCAAAACGGTAAGCCCCGGCCACTGCATTTGCAGCAATCTTTGGATGTGATGACTGTGCCATTTATTCCCCGGTCAGAGAACCCGAAGCGGTTACCGGTTTCGGTCAAAAGAGGAACTGCAACGCTGGAGCTGATGGAAAAATGCGACTATTTTTCGGTTCAGCGTCTGCAGCTACAGGGTTCGGTCACCCTACCGGCAGCAGAACGGTTTTGCGCGGCTGTGGTACTGCAAGGGCACGGTATGTTGGGGGAAAGTCCTTTGCACAAAGGTGACGCATTGCTTATCCCCTGCTGCAAGGCTCCGCTGACCGTCAGCGGCGAGCTGCAGCTGGTATTGAGCTTTCCAAAATGATATTTTACAAAAAGGTGAACCTTGCAGGCGAATGATCGGCAGGGTTCTCTTTTTCGTTTTGTCGTGTATCATGTCAAAAAACTTACGACAACCCTCGGATATCTCTTTACTTTCACAACAGTTTTTAGTATACTTATTTTGAGAAGTTATGTGTAAAAGTTGTTTGAACAGAGAATAAACACAGGAGAAAAAAGCAGATGGCAAAACAGACAACAAAAAAGAAACCGTCCAAAAGCAATGCGTCAAAGAAAAAGAATGACACTGCCGTGTACGCTGCCCGGAGAACCAGTGTCTGGATGTTTGCTGCTGCTTTGTTTTTGGGACTGATTACCTATCTGAAAGGGGAGGGCGTCTGGACTGCGGTGCGCAGTGCTTTTTTCGGCGTGTTCGGATGGAGTCTTTATTTGATGACCCCGGTTGTGATCTATTTGGCCATATTGGTCGCCGCACGCAAGCCCTGGCGGATTCGCTTAACGGAGGTTTGCGTTATTCTGTTGATTTTCAGTGCGGTTACCATGCTTTGCTTTGGCAATTTGCAGATTGATTCCTTTGAATTGCAGACCTTTGGCAGTCAGACCAAAGTTCTGTATCAGCAGGGCTGTCAGGGCGGCGCCGGCTGTGTTATGGCGGTTCCGCTCGGTCTGACGCTTCTACGATGGACAGGCCGTGGCGTTGCGATTGCTTTACTTATCTTGCTATTGATCGTGTTTGTCATGCTATTGACGGATGTTACCCCCCATGATGTCTTTCGCTTTGTACGAACCAGAGCAGATGCTGCCGGGCAAGAGGTGTCCGTAGAGCGGGAGATCCATGCAGCCCGCCGCAGTGAGCGACAGGCACAGCGGGAACAGCTGGAGGCTGAAATATCCGCAAAACGCAAACAACAGCTGGAAGAACGGCTTGCAAAGGTCAGACCGCACAACGACCCCCATCTGCCGGAGGAAACGGCAGATAAACCCCGTGGCCGTTGGGATATTGATGTAAATCTGCCCCAAACCGAGCGGGTAGAGCCTGCGACAGCAGAAGAAAAAGCACAGGCAGTTCCGTTAAAAGCAGTAAAGGGAGAGGCGTTCGATCCTCAGGAGCACCGGAATCTGGAAGGTGTGCTAAACCATGATGTTTTGGCTCAGGCAGGACGTTCAGCCTTGACAACCGAGGCGGCAGAAAAAAGCAATCTGATCCGCAGACCCACTCTGTTTGATCAGGATGCAGGAAAGGAAGAAACACAGCCGGAGACGTCGCAAAACACCCCCCACCAGCCCATCCTGTTTGATCAGGATGAAAAGGAGGACCAGTATGTTGGACTGACCCTTTCGGAGCAGCAGGCGTTTTTTGAAAAAGCGCAAGAACTGCCAACAGAGGGGAAGGAACAGTCCACTGAGGCGGCCGAAGTCGATGATCTGATTCGGCGGGCACTGGATGGACGCGCAGCCGGGATAGATGATAGCATACCGGACAATCTGCCTCTTGATGAGCAGGCACTGCCGGTCATTCCGCAGACGAAGGACAGTGTGCGGTCGCTGTTTGAAGAAGCCCAGCCGGAAAAGGCGGCGGCACCGTTACAGGAGACAGCAGCTCCGGTGCAGCGGGTCTTGCCGCCTTATCATCTGCCGGGTGTGGAGCTGCTGGATCGGCAGCCGCCGACGGCACAGAACGACGCCGATGCGGAACTGCGCCAGAATGCCATGCTGCTGGTAAATACCCTGGATAGCTTTGGGGTTAAAACCAAAATATTGGACATCTGTCGCGGCCCAAGCGTTACCAGATATGAGCTGCAGCCCCTTGCGGGTGTGAAAATCAGTCGTATTACAAATTTGGCGGACGACATTGCGTTAAATTTGGCAAGCGGCGGGGTGCGTATTGAAGCTCCGATTCCCGGCAAGCCGGCTGTGGGCATTGAGGTGCCGAACAAGGTCAAGACCACGGTATCTCTTCGCAGCATTCTTCAGTCGGAGGAATTTACGCAAAGTAAGGCGGCACTGACCATGTGCCTTGGCAAGGATATTGCGGGCAGCGTCAAACTTGCCGATCTGGCGCGTATGCCCCACCTGCTGATCGCCGGCAGTACCGGCAGTGGTAAATCCGTATGCATCAACAGTATCATTATGAGCTTTTTGTACAAATCTACCCCAGATGAGCTGCGCATGATATTAATTGATCCCAAGGTTGTCGAGCTGGCGGAGTACAACGGTATACCTCATCTGCTGATGCCTGTCGTGACCGAGCCGCGCAAAGCTGCCGGTGCATTAGGCAGCGCGGTGGCTGAAATGGAACGGCGTTATCAGTTGTTTGCTGCCAACAATGTTCGGGATATCAAAAGCTTTAACCAACTTTCTCAGGGTAATCCCGCCTTGGAAAAACTACCCTATGTTGCGATAATTATTGACGAGCTTGCCGATCTGATGATGGTTGCGGGCAAGCAGGTAGAGGATTATATCTGCCGTATTGCTCAAAAGGCCCGTGCTGCCGGTATGCATCTTATTGTTGCAACCCAGCGACCCAGCGTGGACGTTATCACCGGACTGATCAAGGCCAATATTCCCAGCCGTATCGCATTTGCCGTATCCAGCCAGGTGGACAGCCGTACCATTTTGGATTCAGCCGGTGCAGAAAAGCTGCTTGGTATGGGTGATATGCTGTTTCTGCCGGTCGGCGCTGCCAAGCCAACCCGTATACAGGGCACTTTTGTAAAGGATAGCGAAATCGAGAGGGTCATCGGCGAGATTAAGAGCTATGCGGATGCCCGATACGACGAAGAGATGATTGCCGAGGCGGAGCGGCGTGCTTCGGCGGCGGACGGCGGCAATAAGGAGCCTGCGGAGGAAGAGGATGACGGTGCGCAGGACCCCATGCTGCGGGATGCCATTGAGACCGTGGTGGACGCCAAGATGGCTTCCACCAGCTTGCTGCAACGTAAGCTGAAGTTGGGATACGCCCGCGCCGCCCGGATCATGGATCAGATGGAGGCACTGCATATCATTGGCCCGTACGAGGGCAGTAAACCCCGACAGGTTCTGATCAGTCACGATCAGTTTGTAGAGATGACCATGCGTCAGGATTCCTGATGCGGTAGGGGTAAGTTTGCCCAGACAGAAAGGATTAGCAGATTCTATGAGTGAACAGCAGGAACGGCTGGTCGATATACCGGCATATTTACCCCTTTGCAAGGCAGATGCCCGGGAACGGGGCTGGCAACAGGTAGACTTTGTTGTGGTCGGCGGTGACGCCTATGTGGACCACCCCAGCTTCGGCACCGCAATTATCGCACGTTTGGTGGAAAGCCTGGGTTTTAAGGTGGGCATTTTAGCCCAGCCGGCCTTTCAGAATGAAACCGCCTTCACCGAGTACGGACGCCCCAAATACGCATTTTTGATCGGGAGCGGCAATGTGGACAGTATGGTTGCCCACTATACTGTGGCAAAGCAGCGCCGTACAGAGGATGAGTACTCCCCCGGCGGGGCAGTGGGTATGCGGCCGGATCGGGCGGCGACAGTCTATACCAGACTGGCCAAGCAGGCGTATCCGGATGTTCCGGTCATCCTGGGTGGGCTGGAGGCGTCCCTGCGTCGGTTCGCCCATTATGATTATTGGACGGATTCTGTCCATCCCAGCGTATTAATCGACAGCGGCGCGGATCTGATCAGCTTCGGCATGGCCGAGAGGCAGACCAAAGAGATATGTACCCGTCTGGCAGCAGGGGAATCCATTGAGAAACTGCACGATATCCCCGGCACCTGTTGGCTGGCACATTCAGTTGAGCAGTTGCCTGCCGGTTATGTTGAATGTGCGTCCTTCGCTAATGTCAGCTCGAACAAAGCGGCATATGCCCGCGCCTGTCAGCTGCAGATGAATAACCAGGATCCGGTAACCGCAAGACCTTTGGCACAAAAGCATAAGGAGGGGTATCTTGTACAGAATATCCCTGCAAAGCCTCTCAATCGGGCACAGCTGGATGCAGTGTACGCATTGCCGTTTACTCGGCAGGTTCACCCCTGCTATCTGTCACAGGGAGGTGTTCCTGCTATTCAGGAGGTACAGTTTTCCATAACCCACAACCGGGGCTGTTTTGGCGGTTGCAATTTTTGTGCCATTACTATGCATCAGGGCAGAAGGGTGACCAGCCGCAGCAAGCAAAGCATTCTGGAAGAAGCAGTCCGCATCACAAGGGATCCGGAATTCAAGGGCTATATTCACGATGTGGGCGGACCCAGCGCCAATTTTCGTTTTCCCAGCTGCAAGGAGCAGATGACCCGTGGAATGTGCAATGACCGCAAATGCCTTGCCCCCACACCCTGCCCTCATCTGCTGGTGGATCATAGCGAGTACTTGGATATTCTGCGCAGCGTGCGAGAGCTGCCGGGAGTAAAAAAGGTCTTTGTGCGCAGCGGCATACGCTATGACTACCTGTTGCGGGATAAGGATGAGAGCTTTTTTTACGATCTGGTAGAACACCATGTCAGCGGTCAGCTGAAGGTTGCCCCGGAGCACTGCGCAGCGGATACCCTGCACTATATGGGTAAGCCGGGTATCGATGTATATGATGCATTCAGCAAACGGTTTTATGAAATTACCAAAAAGCTGGAAAAAAAGCAGTATCTGGTACCGTATCTGATCAGCAGTCATCCGGGCAGTACACTGAAGGATGCGGTGTTGTTGGCAGAATATCTTTGCAGAAATCATATAAAGCCCGAGCAGGTACAGGATTTTTATCCGACGCCCGGCACGGTATCCACCTGTATGTACTATACCGGGATAGATCCACAGACTATGAAACCGGTTTATGTTGCCCGCACGCGGGAGGAAAAATCTACCCAGCGGGCGCTGCTGCAGTATTATTTGCCCGCCAATAGGGAAAAGGTGTTGGCTGCGCTGCAGCAGATCGGGCGCAGCGATCTGATCCCACTGTTGCTGCCGGGCGGCAGGCAGACCGTTTCGTCCGTACTGACTAGGCGTCGGCCGGACGGTATCAAAGGGCAGGATGACAGGAGAAAGAAACCGACAGCCCGCATAAAACCGGCCCATGCCCAAATAGGACCGGCCTGGAACACGGTGACGCCCCGCAGCAAAACAAAAAATAACGGAAAATAAAAGATGTTCCACTCGCAAAAGGGGAATTCTTGTCAAAGATGGGACAGAAAAATGAACAGGAAAAAACCTTCGGTATACAAAAAGCTGTTGCTTCCACTGCTCAGCCTGTGCGTCGGCTTTGGGTGTTATTTTGCTTCCCTTGTTGTGCAAAAGGCCAACGGGTACACGCTGCAAATCGGCGAACCCTCTGCGGAAAATGCAGGGCAGTCGCTGCGGCTTTACTGTATTGACATCGGTCAGGGGGACGCGCTGCTTGCGCAGCAGGGTGACCACTGGGCGTTGCTGGATACAGGTGCGCCGGATGAGGCAGAAGTACTGTTTGCCTTTTTAGAGACTCAGGGCGTAGAGCATCTGGACTATCTGATCATCAGCCATATGCATGCAGATCATATGGGCGGTGCAGCACGGGTGTTGCAGCAGTTGTCGGTGGACAGCCTGATTCTGCCGCAGCCGGTCACGGCAGAGCAGAGCAATGCGATGCAGCAGCTGCAGGATTCGGTACAGGCGACTGCTGTCCAACAACCTGTGTATGCACAGACGGGTGCTGCTTTTTCATTGGGTAACGCTACGGTTCGTATTTTGTCAGACGGGACCGCGCAGGAGGACGAAAACGAAAGCAGCTTGGTTTGTCTATTGCAGTTTGACTGTTTTTCTGTTTTAGCGGCAGGGGATAGCGGTGAAGTGACCGAACAGCTTTTGATGAAAGAATATTCACAGTTGCAGGCTACAGTGTTTAAGGTATCGCACCACGGCAGCGCCACATCCAACGGAGAGGCTTTTTTACAGATGCTCCGGCCCCGGATTGCTTTGATCAGCTGTGCTGCGGAAAACGATTACGGTCATCCGCATTCCGCTGTCTTGGAACGGCTGGAGCGGGTGGGCGCAAAAGTATTCCGGACAGATACAGACGGGACGGTGACCGTCACGGTTCAGGACGGTCTGGTGGAGGTGCGAACCCAGGCCTCGCTCAACCGGAACACAACCAAAGCGGCGTAACCGGTAAAACAGGTTTACCGGAACGACATAAAAAAGGCGAAGCATGGCTTCGCACAAGAAAGGATTGACTGTTATGAAAAAGTTCTTTGAGGATTTCCGTGTATTTATCACCCGTGGCAATGTGATAGATATGGCTGTTGGTGTAATTATCGGCGGTGCATTTACCGCCATTGTCAACAGTCTGGTGGGTGATGTTTTCACCCCGATTATCAACCTGGCAACCGGTCAACTGAATTTCACCGAATGGGTCATCCCCATGGGGTCCAGTCAGATAATGATCGGCAATTTTGTACAGGCAGTTTTTAACTTTTTGATGACAGCCCTGTGCCTGTTTTTGGTGCTGCGTACAGTTGTGCGGTTGCAGCAGCTGAAAAAGAAGGAAGAGGAAGAAGAACCGGCTGCACCGGCTCAGCCTTCCAAGGAGGAAGTACTTCTGACAGAGATCCGTGACCTGCTGGCAGCCCAAAAAAGGGAGTAAAGGCTGAAAAGTGATTTTTCAACCGTGCTTTCTGCCGCCCAAATTTGCGCAGAGCACACATAGACGACGGTGCACTACTGCTCCGCAGTACGGCACAATTCCAAGAAAGGAATAGGCCATAACCATGCAATTATTACCGGTGATATTGTCCGCTCTGTCAGGCGTGTTGGGACTGATATCTGTGGTCTTATTGGCGGTTCTGCTTGTGAAGATGCCGCAGATCACGGCACTGCAGCGGATGCAGCAGGTTCTGTCTTCTGAGCTGCGTGCAGCCCGGGGAGAGACCGTGTATGCGGCGCAGCAGGCGATCGCAGCCGCAAATCAAAGTCAGTGTGCCGCATTGGAACAGGGGGCCAACCAACAGGATCGCCGTCTTGCTGCACTTCAGGCAACCCTGGGGGACAGGCTGCGCCTGGTAGAGGGCCGTTTGGATACCACCGGCAGACAAAATGAACAGAAGTTAGAGAATATCCGGCAAAGCGTAGACGCCAGGCTCGCTTCGCTTCAGCAGGAAAATGCCCGTGTGTTGGGGGAAATGAGGCAGACAGTGGAAAACCGGCTGACCGCTTTGCAGCAGGAGAATACTCGCTGTCTGGATGAAATGCGCCGCACGGTGGATGAAAAGCTGCAGAAGACCCTGGAGGAGCGGTTGAAGCGTTCCTTTGAGACAGTTAGTACCCAGCTGGAACAGGTTTACAAAGGACTTGGAGAGATGCAAAATCTGGCCAGCGGCGTGGGTGACCTGAAAAAGGTATTAAGCAATGTGAAAACCCGGGGTATCCTGGGCGAGATCCAGCTCGGCAGCATTTTAGAAGAAATATTGCCCCGGGAGCAGTACGAGTGTAATGTTGTGACCCGACCCGACAGACGGGATCCGGTAGAGTTTGCCATCCGGCTGCCAGGGGACGGCAATAGACCGGTACTGCTGCCGGTGGATGCCAAGTTTCCGCTGGACTGTTATGCCCGCTTGGTGGATGCGTATGACAGTGCTGACTCCCCAGTAATAGAACAGGCGGGCCGGGAGCTGGAGCAGCGCATCCGCACTTCGGCAAAGGATATTCATGACAAGTATGTCGAGCCGCCTTACACTACGGATTTTGCAATCTTGTTTTTGCCGACTGAGGGGCTTTACGCTGAGGTTGTGCGACGGGGTATGGTGGAAAGGTTGCAAAGGGAATATAAAATCAATGTGGCAGGACCGTCGACCATGGCCGCTCTTTTGAACAGTCTGCAGATGGGGTTCCAGACTCTTGCCATTCAAAAACGCTCCGGCGAGGTTTGGCAGGTGCTTTCCGGTGTTCGGACAGAGTTTGATACCTTTGCCGAGGCATTGACCCGGGCACAGGGGCGGATTCGTCAGGCGGATACTGAGCTTGAGAATCTGTTAGGCGTCCGAACCCGGCAGATGCAGCGTAAGCTGAAAGCCATTCAGCTGCCGGAGACATCGGCGGAAAAACTGCCGTCGGTTTTTTCGGTGGGAGATGCCATCGGGGACTCCTCTCCGCAGCCGGACGAAGCCGTTTTGGATGAAATGAAATCAGAACTGGTTGACGGGGATCGTTTTTGATGCACTACAAAGAAGGCTGCTCCCGCTGTGTGGGTTGCTTACGGCTGGTGTGGCCTTTCTCTATTTGCATATATAGCCATCTCAGTGCGTCTGAGACACTGCCCAGACAGTCGATCAACCCCTCCTGTACCGCCTGGGCACCGTTTAACATGGTGCCGACATCCAGAACAAGCTGCCCGGTCTGATGCATCAGGTTACGGAACCGGCTGGGCGAAATGTGAGCATGGTTACAGACAAAATCGGTGATCCGCTGCTGCATTTCTTCAAAATAGGTCATGGTCTCCGGGACACCTAGCATCACGCCGGAATGGCGGACCGGGTGAACGGTCATGGTGGCGGAGGGAACGATAAAGCTGCGCTGAGCGCTGACGGCAAGTGGAATGCCGATAGAGTGTCCGCCCCCCAATACCAGTGTGGCAGTGGGCTTAATCAGACCGGCTATCAGCTCGGCAAGTGCTAAACCGGCCTCAACATCGCCGCCTACGGTGTTCAGAAGAATCAAGATGCCGTCGGTATCCGGGTCTTCCTGCGCCTGAATCAGCTGTGGAATCACATGTTCATACTTTGTGGTTTTTTGCCCCTCCGGAGCAAGCGTGTGCCCCTCTATCAAACCGACAACAGTCAGAACATGAATGGTATATTTTCCTCCGGTATGCAGGACGCTGCCGGTTTCGGTTATGGAGCAAAGCGAATCCTCTCGTTTTCCTTGCATGGTCAGACCCCTTTCTCTTTTTTAGTATCTGCACAGGTTGGCGGATTATTCCCGCATACAAACTGTTTTTCGATTATTAATCCGATATGATAACGAAGATTTTGTCTTTTTTAAATTGACAGCTTCTTGATTTCGGCTGTATAATTAACCTATTCTATTTTACGGTGGGTGATTTTTTTGTCACAGGAAAATATGCCGGCACTGCCGGTGATACGGCGGCTTCCCAAATATTACCGTTATCTGCGGGAGATGCATGCCGCAGGCGTAGAGAGGGTGTCCTCCAGTGAGCTTGCACGTATGATGGGAACCACTGCTTCCCAAGTGCGGCAGGATTTTAACTGCTTTGGCGGCTATGGACAGCAAGGCATTGGTTACGATGTGGCAAATCTGTTGCAGGAGCTGGAATTGTTGCTTTTTCAGGAAGAAAAACTGGATGCCATCCTGATCGGTGCCGGTTCGCTGGGTTGCACAATTGCAAAATGGATCAACAATGAGGTACAGGGCTACCGTTTGACGGCTGTGTTTGACGCTGATCCTGCCCTGTTCGGACAGAAGGTTTGTGATACCAAGGTTCTGCCGATCGGTCTGCTGGGGGCTTTCTGCGCGCAAAACCGTCCGCAGGTCGCAGTGCTCTGCGTACCCAGAGAGGCCGCACGTACACTGAGTACCCAGCTGATAGAAAGCGGGATAACCGGCTTTTTGAACTTCAGCCATTTTGACCTTTCTGTTGGTCATCCGGACGTTGTGGTGGAGAATATCCACCTGGGTGACAGTATGATGAGTCTGGGTTATCGAGTCCGCAAAAAGTTGGAAAGTGAGAAGCTCTGAATAAATGGCTTTCTTACTTTTCGGGCGGACTCGTCCGCCCGAAAAGATATTAAATGAAGCTTTTCAAATAACCGCTAATAAAATGACTTTTTTTAAAAAAGCTGTTGACATTTCCGAATGTGTGTGGTATTATATACAAGCACCAAAGAGATGCGGTGCAAAAACAGAATATGCGGATATGGCGGAATTGGCAGACGCGCTAGATTCAGGTTCTAGTCGGGGCAACTCGGTGGAGGTTCAAGTCCTCTTATCCGCACCAGAAAGAAGTCACTCAATCGGGTGGCTTTTTTGTTATTCTTTTGTGCTTCGCTGAATATGCAGGGGAAAAGCTAACGAAAAATCGGCAGATAGAGGGGGCACCGCCTCAAAAAAATCTTGACAAATTCAGTGAAAGAGAGTATCTTTGTACACATAAAACATATGTATACACGAATACACAAATGGAGGCGGCAATATGCTGGAAGTATCATCCAAAACCAATTTATTAGAGCAGAAATCCTACAAATACTCCTTGCAGGACGTTGCAGAGCCCAATTTATACCGGGATGTTTATCCGTATACGGATGTGCCCCGTATCGCATTTAACCACCGCCGCGTTCCCATCGGTATGCCGGAGGATATCTGGATCACCGATACCTCTTTTCGGGACGGTCAGCAGTCGGTAGAACCCTACACGGTGCAGCAGATTGTGGAATTGTACAAGATGATGTCCCGGCTGGGCGGACCTTACGGCATCATCCGGCAGACGGAGTTTTTTGTCTACAGTGAAAAGGACCGCAAGGCCATAGAAAAATGTCAGGAGCTGGGGCTTCGTTTTCCGGAGATCACCACCTGGATCCGCGCCAGTAAGGAGGATTTTAAGCTGGTACGGGACTTGGGCATTAAAGAAACCGGTATTTTGGTATCCTGTAGTGATTATCATATCTTTAAGAAAATGAAGATGACCCGCAAACAGTGTATGGAATATTATCTCGCCACTGTTGCAGAGGCTTTTGAAGCAGGTGTAATGCCTCGCTGCCATCTGGAGGACATCACCCGCGCCGATTTTTACGGTTTTGTGGTGCCTTTTGTTAATGAACTGATGAAGATGTCTCAGGATGCCGGCATTCCGGTGCGAATTCGCGCATGTGACACTATGGGCTACGGAATCCCCTATCCGGAGGTCGCTATTCCCCGCAGCGTACCGGGTATTATCTACGGACTGCAACACTATTCCGATGTGCCCAGTGAGATGCTGGAGTGGCACGGGCACAATGATTTTTACAAGGCCGTTGCCAACGCCTCCACGGCGTGGCTATACGGTGCCTGCGGCGTCAACTGCTCGCTGCTGGGTATCGGGGAGCGCACCGGTAATATTCCTTTGGAGGCCATGGTTTTTGAGTACGCTTCTCTGCGCGGTTCGCTGGACGGCATGGACCCCACGGTGATCACCGAGATTGCAGACTATTTCTCCAAGGAAATTCACTATAAAATACCGCCCATGACCCCCTTTGTCGGTCGTAGTTTTAATGTAACCAGGGCGGGCATCCATGCAGACGGCCTTTTGAAGGATGAGGAGATCTATAATATCTTTGATACAAAAAAAATACTCAACCGCAGCGCCTCGGTTATGATCGGTAAGACCTCCGGTTTGGCGGGTATCGCCTACTGGATCAACGAAAACTACCGGCTCTCCGCTACGGATGCTGTGGATAAACGGGACCCTGTGGTAGTTGCCCTGAAGGAGTGGATCGACGCCCAGTACGAGGACGGCAGACAGACCTCTCTTTCTACAGGCGAGCTGGAAGAAAAGCTGGAGGAGCTATCTGCGGGTAGATTTACCAGGTTGTAACAGGATAATAGCAGTCATGCAGAATATTTTTTATAAAAGAGCTTATTAAATTGAAAGAATGACACCGCCCGTGCGGTGGAAAGGATATTGCATTATGATGGAGACAAAATCCCTCTCTTTGGCAGAACAGGTGTTTGTCCGGTTGGAAAATGAGATTTTAACCGAGCACTATACCCGTGGGGAGCTGTTGACCGAACTGAAGCTGGTGAGTGATTTGGGTGTCAGCCGCACCCCCATTCGGGAGGCGATTCACCGATTAGAGCAGGAGCATCTGGTGGAAACGACCCAAAAGGGTATTATGGTCATCGGTATCACAGATAAGGATCTGTCAGATATTTTTCGTATTCGGCTGCGGATTGAAGGAATGGCTGCCTATGAAGCGGCGCTGCACATTACCAATGAACAGCTTGGGGAAATTCGGGAGGCGTTGGAGCTGCAGGAATTTTATGTGGGAAAAGGTGACGCCGACCATATCAAGAGCATGGATAACCGGTTTCATGAGCTGCTGTACCGGTACAGTGGCAGTACGGCACTGTATGATACCCTGCTGCCGTTGCACCGTAAGGTACAAAAATATCGGCAGGCATCGGTCACGGAAAACAGCCGTGCCCGGCAGTCTGCGGCAGAGCATCGTGCCATTTACGAAGCGGTTGCTGTCCATGACGCCCAGCGGGCAGAGCAGTTGACCATCTGCCATATTCACAACGCAATGGAACATATTATCAAATAAAATGGAAAGGGAACACCAATGGGATTGACAATTGCGCAGAAAATAATCAAGGAGCATCTGCTTTCCGGAGAGATGACGGTGGGCAGTGAAATCGGATTGAAAATTGACCAGACCCTGACGCAGGACGCAACCGGTACCATGGCTTATCTGGAGTTTGAGGCAATGGGCGTGGACAGGGTGCGCACCGAGCGCAGTGTGGCGTATATTGATCACAATACCCTGCAATCCGGCTTTGAAAATGCCGATGACCACCGTTATATCCAGTCAGTGGCCAAAAAGCATGGCATCTATTTTTCCCGCCCGGGTAACGGTATCTGCCATCAGGTACATCTGGAGCGGTTCGGCAAGCCGGGCAAGACTCTGATCGGTTCTGACAGCCACACCCCCACCGGCGGCGGTATCGGTATGCTGGCTTTTGGTGCGGGCGGTCTGGACGTTGCCGTTGCCATGGGCGGTGGTGCTTACTATATCACCATGCCTAAAATGTTTAAGGTAGAGCTGACCGGTAAGCTGAAGCCTTTTGTGACCGCAAAGGATGTCAGCCTGGAGATCCTCCGCATCCTGTCGGTTAAGGGCGGGGTAGGTGCGATTATCGAGTGGGGCGGTGAGGGCGTAAAAACCCTGTCCGTGCCGGAGCGCGCCACTATTACCAATATGGGCACCGAGTTGGGCGCGACCACCTCTATTTTCCCTGCAGATGAGATTACCCGTGCCTTTTTGAAGGCTGAGGGCAGAGAAGCGGATTACCGTCAGCTGGAGAGCGATGCTGACGCGGTGTACGACCGAATTATCCCCATTGACCTGTCCGCTTTGAAGCCGATGATTGCCTGTCCCCATAGCCCGGATAATGTGGTTGCCGTGGAAAGTCTTGCCGGTACCAGGGTGGATCAGGTCTGCATTGGCTCCTGTACCAATTCTTCCCTGCAGGATATGCTGAAGGTTGCCGCTTTACTGAAGGGCAAAACCATCAGTCCGGATGTCAGTGTTTCGGTTTCGCCGGGTTCCAAGCAGGTTTTGACCATGCTGTCCGAATGCGGAGCCCTGACGGATATTCTTGCCAGTGGTGCCCGTGTACTGGAATGCGCTTGTGGTCCCTGTATCGGCATGGGTTTTTCTCCCAATTCCGCCGGTGTCAGTCTGCGAACCTTTAACCGTAATTTCGAAGGCCGCAGCGGCACTGCAGATGCAAAGGTGTATCTGGTCTCTCCTGAGACGGCGGTTGCTGCCGCTCTGACCGGCGCGGTAACCGATCCGCGGTTATTGGGCGATATGCCCTCTGTTGCTTTGCCGGAGGCGTTCCGTCTGGATGATTCTGCCGTGCTTGCCCCTGTAGCGGCAGAGGATGCCGCAGGCGTGGAGATTTTGCGGGGTCCCAATATTAAGCCCTTCCCTCGGAGCAAACCGATGGAGAACGGGATCACAGCCTCTCTGACCCTGAAGGTGGGGGATAATATCACTACCGATCACATCATGCCGGCAGGTGCAAAAATTCTGCCCTACCGTTCCAATATCCCGTATCTGTCCCAGTTCTGTTTTGGCGTTTGTGACAAAAGCTTCCCCGAACGCGCCAGGACTGCCGGTGTAAATATTATTGTAGGTGGCAGTAACTATGGGCAGGGCTCCTCCCGCGAACATGCAGCCTTGGTACCCTTGTACTTGGGGGTCAGAATAGTTCTTGCCAAAAGCTTTGCCCGCATTCATGCGGCCAACCTGATCAATGCGGGTATTCTGCCCTTGACCTTTGCGGACCCGGCGGATTATGACCGAGTCAATCAGGGCGATGTCCTCGCAGTGACCGATATGATGCAGGGCTTGGAACAGGGTCGTATGACAGTGACGAATACCACTGCCGGGGTAAGCTTTACCGCAGTTTGCAGCTTTACCCTACGCCAGCAGGCTATTTTGAAAGCCGGCGGTTTGTTACCTTATACCGCTTTGGGTTCACAGGAGGTTTGAAAATGTTCGAAACACAAATCAATGCGGCAAAGGAAAGCTTTCTGAAGCTGCTGAATGAACAGATCCAACGCGCTGAACGGATCGCGGCCGGCGGAAAAGCAAAAGACTACACAGCAGCGGACAAGGTCGTTGTCGGTTTGATTGACGGCGATGGTATCGGCCCGGTCATAATGGCCCAGGCGCGTCGGGTGCTGGCTGTGCTGCTGAAAGAGCAGATTGCTGCCGGGCGTGTTGAACTGAAGAATATTGAGGGACTGACCATAGAAAACCGTCTTGCGCTGGGTAAGGCAATTCCGGAGGATACCCTTGCAGCCATCAAACAATGTGACGTGCTGCTGAAAGGCCCGACCACCACACCTAAGGGCGGTGTGATGGAAAGCGCCAATGTTGCCATGCGCCGGGAGCTGGATCTTTACGCCAATGTCCGGCCAGTCTGTATTCCCGAAAAAGGGATTGACTGGACCTTTTTCCGGGAGAATACCGAGGGAGAGTATGTGTTGGGCAGCCGCGGTGTGGAGATCGCCGATTTGTTGGCTATGGATTTTAAGGTGACTACCGATGCAGGCACCCGCCGTATCTCCCGTGCTGCTTTTGAGTTTGCCAAAAACAACGGTAAAAATAAGGTTGCCATTGTGACCAAGGCAAACATTATGAAAAAGACAGACGGCAAATTCACTGAGATTGCCCACGAAATTGCGCAGGAATATCCCGCGGTTGAGGCCAGCGACTGGTATATTGACATTATGACCGCGAACCTCGTCAATGAACAAATCCGCAGCGATTTTCAGGTCTTTCTGCTGCCGAATCTGTACGGCGATATCATCACGGATGAGGCCGCCCAGATCCAGGGTGGTGTGGGTACTGCAGGCAGCGCCAATATTGGCGATCAATACGCCATGTTTGAGGCAATACACGGCTCGGCGCCCCGCATGGTAGAGCAGGGTCTTGCAGAATATGCAAACCCTGCCAGCATCCTGAAAGCGGCAGCCATGTTACTTCGCCATATCGCCCTATACAACGAGGCAGGCAGGCTGGAGATGGCACTGGATACCTGCAGTGTCTTGGTGACTGGTGACCGTGACGGTGCTACTGCAAAGGAGTTCACAGACGCCCTGTTAGAATTGCTGTAAAACAACAAAACTGCCAATATGCTATCAGCCCGGTTTCGGCTATGCATATCGGCAGTTTTTACTGAAAAAATAACAGAAAATCAGTTGAATGTAAGAGAACCTTATTTTGTTTTACTGCCGGTCAGTCTGGCAAAATCTGCCTGAAGCGTACAGTAGGGGTTCAGTATTTTTTTGCCGGAATACTGCTTTAGAAGAGGGTCTGCAAGGTTGTCGTCAAACTGCAGACCGACAGCGCAAAGCGCCTGGTTCTTCAGCGGCCATTTTTCGTTGATGGCGGGATCACCGTATTTCCGGTCCCCCAGCAAAGGGTGCCCCAGCATGCGCATGTGGGCGCGGATCTGATGGGTTCGCCCGGTGTAAAGGGTAATCCGGTACAGTCCAATGCCTGCCGCAAAGCTTTCCAAATGGACGCCGGTTTTAATCTGCTTGTAGCCCGGCTTTTCCTGTTTGGAGAGCTGCACTTTTTTGGCATCCTCCGCATGAAAATGCCACGCCTGATAGACGCCGTCTGCGCACCTACCGGCGGCAAGACAGAGATAGGTTTTGGTAATGCCGTCAAGTCGGATCAGCTCGTTGACGGCACGCAATGCAGGGGCATTTTTTGCGGCAATGACCAGCCCCTGGGTACCCCGGTCCAACCGGTTGCAGACAGCCGGGATAAACGCGTTTTGCGCCTCGGCAGAGTATTCACCGGCATCGGTCAGGTAGCGGATAATTCCCTCCACCAAAGAGACATCCCCGGTGTTATCACCGTGACAAAGCAGACCGGCAGGCTTGTGGACGATCAACAGATTTTCATCCTCAAAAACCACCGAAAAAGCTGCCTTGCGCAGTACCGGTTTGGTTTTAAGCCGTACCCCTTCAAAAAATTCATCCACGATGTATAGCTCAATCAGATCGCCCTGTTGCAGGCGGTATTCTGGTTTTGCCTTTTTATTGCCGACCTTGATGCGCCCGTTGCGGAAGCTTTTGTACAGTAGAGAGGTCGGCAGTTGATTTGTAACACTTTCCACAAAACGGGACAGACGCATTCCGGCGTCATTAGGTCCGGCAGTAAAGCTTTTCATGAAAAATAAGGGTCCTTTCTATCTTTTCGTCACCAGAATCTTTCGCCTTTTCAGCGGTTTTGAATTGCATTCCGGCTTCAGGTGGAGTATAATAAACCATTATAGAATAGCATGTTTCTGCACCGGATTCCGGCTTGCCGATATTCATTGTAGCAGATTTTCCCGGATGCTTCAATCATTTTCTGATGAGCAGCCGTTTTTGCAGAAACATAGCGAAAGGGGGAGAAAGCCTGTGGGAGTTCATGACGGACACCGTCAGCGCATGCGGGAGCGGGTGCGGCGGGAGGGACTGCTGAACCTGGAGCCTCATAATGTGCTTGAGTTGCTGCTGTTTAATATTTTCCCCCGGGGGGATACCAATGAGCTTGCTCACCGGATTTTGGACTATTTCCATGGCGATTTTGCCGCTATGGCGGACGCCTCCTATGAAGAACTGTTGAAGATCGAGGGCGTGGGGGAACGCACAGCGTTTATGCTGACCCAGATTCCTCAGCTTTCTGCATATTACCGCCAGGCACGCATTCGTAACGGTATCACTTTGGACAGCATGGAGGCGCTGCGGGATTATTTTATCCCGATATTCTACGGTAAAAATACCGAGGAGATGTATGTGGTCTGTCTAGACGGCGGACTTCATCCGATACATCGGGAACGGATTTCTACCGGTAGCTCTACGGCAACCGGTGTAAATATCAAACGGGTAATCGAAATTGCCTTGGGGCAGCGGTGCATGCGGGTCATGCTGGTGCATAATCACCCCAGTGGCGTGGCAAGACCCAGTCAACGGGATGTTCAGGCAACGCGGGAGGCGGCAGTGGGGCTCAAGCTGGTAGAAGTTGAACTGACCGACCACATTATCGTCTCCGGAGAAGGGCTGTGTTCTATGCGCTCAACCGGCTTTATGTCCGATTGAAGATGAGGCAAAAAAGGAGAAAAAGGAATATGGATGTTCAGCTGGGTGATGTTATCTTGACCAGAAAACCGCATCCTTGCGGAAACAGCGAATTTGCAGTGCTGCGTATCGGCATGGATTTCCGTATCCGTTGTACTAAATGCGGGCATGACATTATGCTGCCGCGGTCAAAGATTGAAAAGAACATCAAAAAGATCATCCGACAACAGCCGGATGCGGAAAAATAAGAGATATCACCTGTAACCGGGTTTATTCAGATAGGATGTTATCATGTTAGATCAGTTGGAAAACGTAAAAAACAGATATGACGAGATCAACCATCTGTTGCAGGACCCATCTGCTCTTGGGCAGGAGGGGTATCGCAGCCTGATGAAGGAATATAAGCAGCTGACACCGCTGATGGAGAAATTCCACCAGTACGAGCGGGCACGGCAGCTGCAAGCGGATGCCGAAGAGCTGCTGGGGGACCCGGAATGTACCGGTGAAATGCTTATACTGGCCCAGGAGGAGCTGCAGACCGCCCGCGACCAAATTGAAAATCTGACAGAAGAACTGAAGATTCTGCTGCTGCCCAGGGATGAGGATGATAACCGCAGTGCGATTGTAGAGATACGCGGCGGTACCGGCGGCGAGGAAGCGGCGTTGTTCGGCTACGACATGTACCGGATGTACACCATGTATGCTGCACGCTGTGGGTGGCATACTGAAATACTTTCCCTTAACGAGACCGAATTGGGGGGCTTTAAAGAGGTCAGCTTTTCGGTAGAGGGTGAGGGTGTGTTCAGCCGGTTAAAATATGAAAGCGGCGTACACCGGGTACAGCGAGTGCCCGAGACCGAAAGTCAGGGTAGGATACAGACCTCGGCAGTGACGGTTGCCATCATGCCGGAGGTAGAGGATGTTGATGTGGTAATCAATCCGAATGACCTGAAGATCGACACCTTCCGCTCCTCCGGCGCCGGCGGACAGCATATCAATAAAACATCCAGTGCCATCCGTGTGACCCATCTGCCCACCGGTTTGGTGGTGGAATGCCAGGACGAACGCAGTCAGTATAAAAACAAAGACAAGGCCCTGAAGGTATTGCGAAGCAGACTTTACCAGATGGAAAAGGAAAAGCAGGATGCGGCCACCGCCCAGCAGCGCCGCAGTCAGGTGGGTAGCGGCGACCGCAGTGAGCGGATTCGTACCTACAATTTTCCCCAGGGCAGAGTGACCGATCACCGGATCAATCTAACCTTGTACCAGCTGGAAAACGTGATGAACGGCGATCTGGAGGAGCTGCTGCAGGCTTTGATTCTGGATGACCAAACCCGACGTTTGCAGGCGGGCCAGGGCGACTGAGCGCTTTCGGCTGGCGGCTTTAGACGAAATAGAAAAGAGAGTATTATTGTGGAGATAGATGTAACGCAAGGGCTGCAAACCACGGCGGAGTGTCCTTTACCAGGGTTAGAAACCCGGGTTTTACCAGGAGATGCCGCCGGGGTGCAGGCTGCAGCAGAGCTGTTGCAGGCAGGCCAGCTGGTGGGTATTCCCACCGAGACGGTATACGGATTGGCAGCAAACGCAAAGGATGCGGCAGCGGTTGCCCAAATTTTTCTGGCCAAGGGGCGTCCCCAGGACAATCCGCTGATCGTCCATATTGCCCGGCTTTCTCAGCTTACGGAGATTGCGGTCAATATTCCGCAACAGGCTTATGCTCTGGCAGAGGCATTTTGGCCAGGGCCTTTGACTGTGGTGTTACCCCGCGGTGAAGCAATACCTGCTTCGGTCAGCGCGGGACTGGATACGGTGGCGGTGCGTATGCCTAGCCACCCGGTAGCGCAGGCCATTCTGCGGCAAAGCGGCTTGCCCCTTGCGGCGCCCAGCGGAAACCTGTCCGGAAAACCCAGCCCGACCAGTGCGCACTATATGCTGGAGGATATGCAGGGAAGAATCCCACTGATTGTGGACGGAGGAGAGTGCGGCGTTGGGGTGGAATCCACGGTGGTAAGTCTATGTACCCCGCAGCCTACGGTTCTGCGCCCAGGCGCAGTGACGGCGGAACAGATGGCAAGGGTATTAGGCTATCCCGTATTGCTTTCGCACGCCATCACAGAGGGTTTAAAGGAGGGGGAAACGGCAGCTTCCCCCGGTATGAAATATAAGCATTATGCCCCTAAAGCGCAGGTCACGCTGGTGGTGGGGGATGCCCGGCAGTATGCTGCTTATGTCAACAGCCGGGCTCAGCAGGACGGCAGCGGCCTGATGGCACTGTGTTTTGCAGAGGATGCCCCCCTGCTGCAGTTGCCTTACATTGAATACGGTGGCACCGACCAACCGGAACAGCAGGCGCAGCATGTTTTTACCGCGCTGCGTCAGTTGGATGAAAAGGGTGCCCAGACGGTATTGGCTCACTGTCCTCAAACCACAGGTGTTGCCCTTGCGGTGTACAACCGTATGTTGCGTGCGGCGGCCTTTCGGGTGATACAGCTTTCATGATAGCAGAAAGGATATCTTAAGTGAACCTGCCTTATATTATTGCCCTAACAGGGCAAAGCGGATGCGGAAAATCAACGGTGGCGGATTATTATCGCCGGCAAGGTATCCCGGTACTGGATGCCGATAAAATCGCCGCACAGGTGTTACAGCAGAACCGGCAGTGTCTGGCGGAGTTGGCCGCGGCATTTGGAAAGGATATCCTGGATGAGGCGGGGGCTTTGCGCCGCCGTCTGCTGGCAGACCGGGCGTTTGCAATGCCGGGCGGACAGCAGCAGTTGACCGAAATAACCCATCCCTACATTATTCAGGCATTATTGGATACCATACAGCAGGAGGAGACCGGATCGCAGACAGTGATGGTGGATGGTGCCGTTATCGTAGGGGAGCCGTTTGCGGCATACTGTGATAAGATTTTGGTGGTGGATGCCCCCCGTACTGCACAGATCGCCCGGCTGGTCCTGCGGGATGGTATCAGTGAAGAACAGGCTGCGCGTCGACTGGACGCCCAAAAGAGTAAACGGATACTGTATGATGCCGCTGACGCGCTGATATGCAATGACGGCGACCTGATTCAGTTAGAAAAGATGGCCGAGAGGGCTTTGCGGGAGGTGTTGCCGGTCGATGATAAAAAAGAAAAAGCATGAGCATCGTCTTGTGCGGTTTGTGATTTTTATCGGCCTTTTCTGGGTTGTGTTGACCCTGCTGCGCCCCTATGGGGAAAAATGGGTCAGGTTTGGTTATCAAAAGCTTTACCCCCTGCGTTACACCCGGGAGGTGGAAGTTTATGCAGCGGAGTTCGATCTGGACCCGCTGCTGGTGACGGCTTTCATACGGGTAGAAAGTGGCTTTGACCCGGAAGCGGTTTCTAAGGTCGGAGCGCGGGGGCTGATGCAGCTTACGGAGGAGACCTATTCCTGGGTACGCAGTAAGCTGGAGCCGGATTCGGTTTGGGACTACGACAGTATGTTTGAACCAGAAAAGAATATCCGTTATGGCTGCTATTATTTATGCTATTGTCTGGCACGGTATGACGGAGAGATTGCAACGGCGGCTGCAGCCTATATCAGCGGTTGCGGTACGGTGGACAGGTTACTGGAAGAAACGCAGTACAGCAGCAACGGCGTTACCCTGACCGTATTTCCGTTCAAGAATATGCAGAACTATGTGCGAAAAATAACACACTGTTACCAAGGTTATCTGACAGCTTATTCAGGGTCGGATACTTTAAAATAACAACGCAAAAGAGGAGAAACACCATGGAAGAAAAACTGAAGGGCCAAAAACTGGCTGATCTGCTGATCCAGCCTAAGGACCACATTATGAATGTGCACCCGGAGCTGAAGGAGCCCGCCTGGGCCTTTGCCGAGGATTATAAGAAGTTTATGGATGAGGGCAAAATTGAACGGGAGGCGGTGGACGCCGCCATCGTCCGTTTGCAGGCTGCCGGTTATGAGCCGTTTGATTTTAAAAAAGTTTATAAAGCAGGGGATAAGGTTTACTGGAACAACCGCAATCATGCGCTGATTGCCGCTACCATCGGCCAAAGACCCATGAATGAGGGTGTACGTGTCACTGCTGCCCATGTGGACAGCCCCCGACTGGATCTAAAGCCCACCCCGCTGTATGAGGATAATGAGCTGGCCTTCTTGAAAACTCATTACTACGGCGGCGTCCGCAGATATCAGTGGGGCGTTACCCCCCTTGCGCTGCACGGTGTTGTCATCAAGAAAAACGGAGAGAGCGTCAAGGTCAATATCGGCGAGGATGCCGGTGATCCCCTGATGTACATATGTGATCTGCTGCCACATATTGCCGTAGAGCAGAATACCCGCCCGTTGTACGATGGTCTGAAAGGGGAGGAACTGAACGTTATTGTCGGTTCTCTGCCTTACATAGACGAAGAGCTGCCAGCAAAGGATACCGCTTTGGCCGGTAAGCGGGTTAAGCTGACCGTGCTGAACGCGCTGTACGAAAAGTACGGCATGACCGAAGGTGATTTTATGCGTGCGGAGCTGGAGGTCGTTCCTGCGGCAAAGGCGCAGGATGTGGGTCTGGATCGCAGTATGATCGGCGCATACGGCCATGATGATAAGGTTTGCGCATATCCGGCATTGCGCGCGGAAATTGATACGGTTGATCCCCAATACACCACCGTGTGTGTGCTGACGGATAAAGAGGAGATCGGCTCTGACGGCGCCACCGGTCTGAACAGTGATTATTTGGCACAGTTCCTGGAGACATTGGCCGAGGGACAGGGCTTTAACTACAAAGAGGTCTTCCGGGCTACAGTCTGCCTGTCTGCGGATGTAACCGCCGCATACGATCCCACCTTTGGGGATAACTATGACCTTCACAACGCTGCTTTCCTGAACCACGGTCCTTGCTTTGCAAAGTACACCGGCCATGGCGGCAAGTATAACGCCAGCGACGCAACCGCAGAGCTGGCCGCAAGGATCGAGGATATGCTGGATACAGCCGGTGTCTGCTGGCAGATGAATGAGATGGGCAAGGTTGACCAGGGAGGCGGCGGTACTGTTGCCAAATATGTCGCTAACCACAACATTGATGTCATTGATATTGGCGTGCCCATGCTGAGCATGCATGCCCCCTATGAGCTGGTTGCCAAGCTGGATGTATACATGACCTACCTGGCATTAAAGGCCTTTAACGAAAACTAATACAGCATTTTTGCAGATGCCACGCAGTCACACGCTTGGGTGGCATCTGCTTTTTTCAACAGAAATGACAGAATGTATTGTGGCTGGTGCCGTCGGGCATGTGAGCAATAGTCGGCATGCGGAATGATTTTTCGGTAGAAGATTATGAAGAACAGAAAAAGAGAAAAAAGGAGTGGTCATCAAAATGGATTGGAAGCTATATTACGCGCCCAATGCGGTTTATAAGGATTGTGATTTTGCAACCGAGGAACAGCTCAGACAGGCGGGCTTTGACTGTATTCCGGCAACGGTGCCCGGAAATTTTGAACTGGACCTGATGGCGGCCGGAAAAGAGGAGGATCTGTTTTATTCCGCCAATACGCTTCATGCCCGCCATTGGGAGGTGTATCATGTCTGGTATGTAACGGAATTTGACGCCGATCCCAATGCGTATCTGCATTTTGACGGCATAGATACTGTTGCGGAGATCTGGCTGAACGGGGAGTTTGTCGCGACAAATGAGAATATGTTTACTGCCCTGGATGTGGATGCGCCCTTACTTGCAAAGGGCAACCGGTTGGTCGTACATATTCTGCCTGCTGTGTTGGAAGCACGGAAATACCCCTTGCCTGCAAGCTGTTACCATACAACCTACGGTTTGGAAAGTCTTGCAATTCGCAAGGCGCCTCATGTGTACGGGTGGGATATTATGCCCCGTATTGTCAGTTGTGGTATCTGGAAACCGGTGACCCTGCGCTGCCGCAAGCCGGACGCCATTGACGAACAGTTTATCTTTTCCAGGGGTGTCGTGCCGGATCAAAAGGATCTTACCTTTGGCAGGGTGGAGTACATGCTGGATGCCTGCCTGACCCTTTCGCGGGATGAGATCGCCGGTTATAGCTGGCGTCTGACCTTGCAGGACGGGCTGGATTCCTTTACCTTTGGGGAGGCAGTGTACCATAACCACATCAGCTTCGCGGCAGTCATTGACCGTGCCCGATTGTGGTGGCCCAAGCCTGTAGGGGAGGCACACCTTTACACGGCGACCCTGCAGCTGCTATATGACGGTCAGACCGTTGACGAAAAGACGCAAAAGGTCGGTTTTCGCACGGTGGAGCTGGAGCGGACCGAGGACTGCTCCGGGCCGGAGGGCGGAGAGTTCGTGTTCCGTGTCAACGGGAAAAAAGTATTTATCTGCGGAACCAACTGGGTACCCTTGGACGCGTTCCACAGCCGGGACGAGGAGCGTCTGCCCATGGCTGTCGCTCTGCTGGAGGAGACCGGCTGTAATATGATCCGCGGCTGGGGCGGCAATGTTTACGGCAGTGACTCGCTGTACGACTGGTGCGATGAACACGGTGTTCTGGTATGGCAGGATTTTGCCATGGCGTGCGGTGTTTACCCCATGGAGGAGTATTTTTATGACCTGTTGCGGGAAGAGGTTAAACAGGTGGCAAAGCGGCTGCGTAATCATCCTTCGCTGGCACTTTGGGCAGGGGATAATGAGTGTGATATGAGCTATGTCTACTGGCGGGGGCTGCTGCGCGAACCTGCAAACTACGCCGTTACCCGCAAAATCATCCCGGAAGTGTTGGAGCTGCATGATTTTACCCGTCCGTATCTGCCGTCATCTCCTTATGTTTCCCGCAGAAATGTAATAAACAATGTATTTACACAGGGTACCCTGCCGGAGGATCACCTGTGGGGTCCCCGCGATTATTTCAAGGGGAAATACTACACCACAGCGGCAGCCCATTTTGCAAGCGAAACCGGATATCACGGCTGTCCCTCGCCGGAAAGTCTGAAAAAGTATATTGCCCCCGGGCTGCTGTGGCCTATGTTGGATGAGACCGGTTACGGAAACCGGGATTGGCTGACCCATGCGACCTGTGTGGAGCCGGAGCCCGGCAAAACCTATTCATACCGGATTACCCTGATGGTCGATCAGGTGAAAAACTTATTTGCAGACCAGCCGGAGGATTTGGATACCTTTGCCAGGATGAGCCAGATCTCCCAGGCGGAGGCGAAAAAATTCTTTATCGAACGGTTCCGGATAGACAAATGGAACAAGACGGGTATTATCTGGTGGAATCTGTTGGACGGCTGGCCCCAGATTTCCGATGCGGTGGTGGATTACTACGGTGTGAAAAAACTGGCGTTTTCTTACATCTGCCGCAGTCAAAAGCCGGTTTGTTTGATTCTGTCAGAGCCGGATACTGCCGGAAATTACACCCTGTTCGGGGTGAACGATTTGCCCCGCGAAATGGAGCTTACCTATACCGTACAGGATGTGACTACCGGTCAGCTGCTGCATAGCGGCAGCGCAGTCCTGCCGGCAGATAGCAGTACCCCTTTGACGGTGTTGACAGCCTCCGCTCATCGAATGCTGCAATTTACCTGGCAGGCAGCTGAGCAGCAGCATAGCGGCATCAACCACTATTATACCGATTTACTGCATATTCGCTATGCGGATTATCTGCGGGATCTGTCTGCGATGGGATGGGATTGCTTTGAAGGGTTTAATGCATCGGAAAGCTTTTAAGCCAAATCCATAAACCAAAAAGGCTCTGCATCCAAAAGTGGTGCAGAGCCTTTTCACAGCTTCCTTATTTTGCGGCAGGGTATTCCGTACAAAGCAGATGTGTGGCAGGGACATCCTCCTCCACAGCGGGGAAACGCCCTACCGGATTCCAAAAGCGATTGTCGGAGGCGTCGTCATTGCACTGGCTGACCTCGCCTACCAGCACTGTCCCGCAGCCTTTTTTGCCCCAGAAAGAATGGTACAATCCGGGCGTCAAGGTCAGGCTTTGACCGGGCTGCAGTTCTAAACAGCTGCCGCCGGGCAGGGTAAGGGCTACGCCGTCACTGACGACCGTTACCGGTGCATCCGGCAGCAGCTGTTCATCGGCATCACTTGCAAATAGCTGCATGATCAGTACACCGCCGCCCCGGTTGATGATATCCTCCCGCTTATGCCAATGAAAATGAAGAGGACAAACCTGCTCCTCCTCGCTGATCATCAGCTTTTCCGCATAGGGCTTGGGGTATTTATCCGGCTGCTTTTGATTGCCGTTGCGCAGGCAGAACAATGTCAGCCCGGTTTTGGCAAAATCACCGGAGCCGAAATCCGTAATATCCCAGCCCAGACAATTATCCCGAATCTCATCGCATTCGTGTCCTTTTTCGACCCATTGGGCAGGGCTCCAGTAGGCAAAGGGAGGTAGGGTAAACCGGTACTCTTTCATAAAGGCATCAGCACGGTCAATCAAAGCATTTATCTGGCTGCGTTTCATAGGTTGCACCATTCCCTTTTACATTATTTTTTCTATACGCTTGCCCTAATTATAGCGGATTGCCCGGATAGACGCAAGAGGAAAAAACTCATATTAGGGTCTTGAAAAAGCAGAAAATAGTCTATATAATGGGAACAGCAAAACGGAACAAACTGCAAGAAGGAAGGAAAAAGAGAATGCCGGATTACGACGATTTTTTGAAAGAACTGCCGCCTCTGCTGGAACGGGATACCACCCCGGAGAATTGGCACGCCCGCAGGCAGCAGCTGCTGCAAATTCTGCAGGAGCAGGAATATGGCCTTGTGCCGCAGCTTTCTGCAACCGTGACCGCTAAAAAGCTTTCGGAACAGCGGGAATGCGCCGGCCTTTCGGTATTGACCTGCTGGCAGCTGACGGTCAAAACCGAATACGGCGAGCACTCCTTCCCGATATACGCCAATGTCCCCTGTGATAAGGAATCCTGCCCTTTTATCATTCTGCCTAATTTCCATTCGCTTCCCGCGGGGAAATACCTGCCGATGGAGGAGGTCGCCGGCCGGGGATATGCCACGATCAGCATTCATTACGAGGCCATTTCTCCCGACCGGGAAAACGGTTTTGTCGACCCGATGGCGGCCATGCTACGCGCGGCGGCACGGGATGCGGGTGTTCCGGAAGAGGCTTTACCCGCCCGTATTGCCGTCTGGGCATGGAGCGTTTGCCGAGTGCTGGACTGGGCACTGACCCAACCCGGTCTGGATGGGACAAAGGCAGCTGTGCTGGGGCATAGCAGACTGGGCAAAACGGCGCTGCTGGCCGGTGCCCTGGATGAACGGTTTGCCGCAGTTTTGGTCAACGATTCCGGCTGCAGCGGTGATGCACTTGCCAAAGACAAAACCGGGGAACGGATCCGGGATATCACCAAAAATTTCAGCCATTGGTCCTGCGGTAATTATAAGCAATATATCGGAAAGGACGAGCAGTTACCCTTTGACCAGCACTGGCTGGTGGCTGCCTGTGCACCGAGATTGGTTTGTTGCGGTACGGCCCAGTTGGATGATTGGGCAGACCCGGATGCCCAGTACCGGTGCTGTCTTGCCGCCTCTCCAGCGTGGCAGCTATTGGGCAAACAGGGGCTTATTCACCCCCGGCGAATGCCGCTCGAGGGGGATATCTTCGGTGAGGGGGATATCTGCTATCACCGCCGCAAAGGTGTCCACTACCTTAGCCGCATGGACTATCAGGTTTATCTTGATTTTTTAGACAATCATGGGTGGAGTGGCGAAAATGAATTAAAATAGAAAAAAGCTTCCGGCAAATAATTGCCGGAAGTTTTTTTATAGGTGTGGAGGAATCAGTTCTTTTTCCAGCCGTCGGCGATCCTCTTTTGCAGATCGTCAAAGTTTTGTAAGCCGCTTAACGCATCGTACTGCTCTACGCAGCAGGCTCCGGTTGCAGTGGCAAGCTGCAGACATTCCCCGGGTGGGCAATCCCGGTTGAGGGCAAGTAAAAAAGCCGCAATGCTGGTGTCGCCCGCTCCGGTGCCGGAAAGAATCTGCCGTGGCTGATAGCTTTTTTCAAACCGGTCAAGGTTCTGCCATTCGACACAAAAATTATCGGTCCGGCGCTGCATGCGCCCGGCAAGAGACTGCATCTTTTCGGCGTTTCCGGTACACAAATATAGGCCCGGCGCACCGCATTTTAACAGAACCATTCCGCAGCCCATGGCAAGGGCACGCTTCGCCAAAGGGCGAATATCCTGCTCCAAATCTAATATTCCGGTGACATCTGCTCCGTCTGCCCGGTCAAGCCAGCTTTGGTACAGCGCTTTATCCAGCATACAGCAAAGCTCTTCTACGCTGGGGGTAAATACGTCTACATAAGGCAATGCGTTTTGCAGAATGGTAGCCCAGTCGGCCCTGCCGGCGGCGGAATCCGGGCTGACTATAGCCAAATCCAGTGAGGTGGCCACGCCGGCCTGCTGCACCCGTTTCATCAGCAGGGCAAGCTCATTCTGGCTTTGGTACATCTGCCGCATCAAGGGGGGATAGCCGATATGAAACCAACTGGCATTCTGTAATGCTTCCTCGGGAATATCCTGTCCGCAAAAACTGTCATTTGCCCCCGGATCGTGTAAAAAAATGCGATCGGTACCCGGTGCGGCAATGACAACGGAATAAGAGGTACGTTCCCCTTTGCAAACAAGCAAGCCGTCTGCAGCTCCGGCGGCGGTATAGATGCCTTGCAGTATTTCGCCAAACGCATCGTCGCCGACCTTGGCCATTAGGCGTACCCTGGCCCCTAACTTTGCCAGCCCTAGACCGGTGTTGGAAACACAGCCGCCGCCGGAAACGGTCACACCGTTCATTTGAATCAGCTTGCCGGGCTGGAAAAGCTCCGCCAAGGGACGATGGGTCTGATCACCAAATGCAGGGGTAATATCCAGACAGGCATGGCCTGCCACTATCATATCCTTACCCATCCGGTTTTCCTCTTTCTGTCAGATAAATCAATTCTGTTCAAAAAACAAACGCTCAGCCGTTATAATAAACGGTCTGACCGGAAGGAACAGAATGTACAAGCCAGGTGTTGCCGCCGATAATGCAGTTGTCCCCGATGGTGGTTTCACCACCTAAAATGGTAGCGTTGGCGTAGATAATGACGTTGTTGCCGATATTGGGGTGGCGCTTGACTCCCTTGACCGGGTTGCCGTCGGTATCCAGTTCAAAGCTTTTGGCACCCAGCGTGACACCTTGATATAGCTTGACATGGTTGCCAATGACGGTGGTCTCGCCGATGACGATGCCGGTACCGTGATCAATAAAGAAATATTCGCCGATGGTGGCACCGGCGTGAATGTCAATACCGGTCTTTTCGTGGGCATATTCGGTCATAATCCGGGGCAACAGAGGCACTTTCAGCCGATACAACTCATGCGCCATACGGTAGATGGAGATGGCGTAAAAGCCGGGGTAGCAGATCAAAATCTCCTCCTGACTGCTTGCGGCAGGGTCGCCCTCGTACAGGGCCTGAATATCCTTGAAAAGCAGTGATTTGATCTCACCCAACTTATTCAGAAAAACATGGCAGATTTCGTCCGCGCGCTTCTGACAGTCAGTGCAGTTACCCTTTGCAACAAAATTCAGTGCGACACAGACCTGATGATGCAATGTGTGGTAGATACTGAGCAGTAGCTGCGCGTCCGTGATATCGCTTGCCCGGCGAAAAGCCATGGGAAACAGCAGCGCCTGCAGATTTTTGATCATCTGAGTGATGGTTTTGCGGTCGGGGATAGCCAGATTACCTACCGTTAAAACGGTTTGCTCATCCGCTTTCTTTAAACCCTGCAGGACATTTTCAATCAGAGAAAAATCTTCTTTGGAACAGGTATTCATAAAGAGAGACTCCTTCGGTCAGTCTTGGATGATTTCGGGGACGGACAGATAGCGACTGCCGGAATCCGGCAACAGGACAACAATGTTTTTACCTGCAAATTCGTTGCGACGTCCCAACTGAAGAGCGGCATACAGGGCGGCGCCGGAGGATACGCCCACAAAAAGGCCTTCCCGCCGGGCAAGCTGACGCGCACAGGCAAAGGCTGCGTCATCAGGCACGTCCACCACTTCATCCGGCAGATTTTGGTCCAACACGGTGGGGATAAAGTTGGCACCGATGCCTTCGATACGGTGAGAACCTGCCTGACCGCCGGTAAGCAGCGGAGAGCCGGCGGGCTCTGCCGCGACAATTTTTATTTCGGCATTTTGCTCCTTTAAAAATCTTCCTGTACCGGTCAAGGTGCCGCCGGTACCTACACCGGCGACAAAGGCATCGATTTTTCCGTCAGTATCCTGCCAGATCTCCGGCCCGGTGGTCCTGTAGTGCGCCATGGCATTGGCCGGGTTATCAAATTGGCCGGGAATAAAGCTGCCGGGGATTTCCTCGGCGAGCTGCCGTGCCCGGGCAATACTGCCCTTCATTCCCTGTGCACCCGGGGTCAGTACCACATCGGCACCGTAGGCTTTCATCAACGCAATGCGTTCGGCGGACATGGTATCCGGCATGACAATGACAGCCCGGTATCCCCGCACGGTGGCCAGAGAGGCAAGCCCGATACCTGTGTTACCGCTGGTGGGTTCAATAATGGTGCTGCCGGGTTTCAACTGCCCCTCGGCCTCGGCGGTCAAGATCATCTCCAGCGCGGCACGGTCCTTAGCGCTGCCGGTTGGTTCACAGGATTCCACCTTGGCCAAAATGCGTGCCCGGATCCCCTCGGCGGCACAGATGCGATCCAGTGCGACTAGGGGGGTGTGTCCGATCATTTCGGTAACATCACGGCATATTTTCATCTCAGTAAGCTCCTTTTGCTGATTTCAGTGCAGTTACTTACAAGAGGGGCCGCCGCAGAAAATCTGCAGCAGCCCCATCTCTCAGCTTATTTTCGATTGACAGAGCTAGTACCTTTTTCCAACAGGTAGGTGGCGGCAAGGTCAGCCATGTGCAGCTTGACGGCAAGCGGATAGGCGTCGTACGCCTCGCTGATCGCCTTGCAGCCGCCGCGGGCGGCATCATCAAAGCCGCCCATATGCCAACGGATGGCAACTGCCTCCTCCGTGGTAAGGCGCATATAACGCTCAATTAAGAATACACTTTTTTCGCCGTGTCCGTAAGGTAGATCGTCCTCAATGGAGTAAAAGGGTATCTCTTCCCAGCGGCCGGTCTCTTTATTCTTGACATTTTTTGTGGATTCGTGATAGTAGTTGGCTTTGCAGATATCGTGTAACAGAGAACAGATAACGATACTCTCCTGGTTATCCTCTTCCCGGCAAAATTTATTGCGCAGAACCTTGTATACATTCAAACTGTGGTACACCAAACCCTCCCGACAGGCCCCGTGAAAACGGGTAGAAGCGGGCGCAGTAAAAAAATCCGTAGAATCCAACCACTCCAGCAGTTGTTCAACGCCGTCCCGATGGACATGCTCCGCAAACAGCGCCATAAAATCATCCCGATATCCCATAGCTTACAGGTCCAGATCGTCCAGGATTTCTTTCAGCATGCAGATTTCTTCGTTGCTCAAAGAAATACCCTTGCTCATCTTGCTGCCATCGGGTGCCCAGTCACGCAGGTCGTACTTGGGTTCACGGTCGTTCCAGCTGATCAGGTTCAGCTGACGTTCCCAGCCGTTGGCGGCACTGGAAAGGGTCGCGATGTGTTTTACGATTTCATACTTAAATTCTGCCATGATATCAAACTCCTCTCAACGGTAGATGTTTTAAATGATAGTTGCGGAAAATATTGTAACGAATTTATCTGACTTTTGCAAGCCCTTATTTTATTTTTTTGTGATAAGGAGCTGGAAACACAGTGCAGCTTGTAACTTATAAACGAATTTTCCAATCTTCGGCAGCTTAAAGCGACAAGATGAAAATCTGCCTGTTATCCGGCTGAAAATTGCAGTCCACAAAAAAGGAAATCAGCTGAGAATTCGCGGCAATGCTCAACTGGGTTGCGCCGTTTTCACGGGAAAAAGCCGTGACGGCATCCAATAGCGCATGGCCGATACCTCGGTTGCGGGCACAATCGTGAACATACAGGGTATCCAGAAAGGCGGTTACAGCGTTTTGAACCGGATCCCAGCTGCGATGAACCCCGCAAAAGCCTACGGCATTGCCGTTCACATAGGCTATGTAAAACTGCAGGGTGCCTCGTTCAGCCTCTTGACGAAGATCGTGCCACTGTGCCGCAGAAAGAGCATTCAGTCCGGACCAGCTGCGGTACGCGCTTACCAGGGTAGAAAGCAGTCGGTAGTCCTTGCCGTCAAAGGAGTAAATTTCATACGGCGGGGGAGAGGGCGGTTCGGAACGGACGGCTTTTTTTTCGGTTGCGACTATTAATTTTGTCAGCGTATCCTTGAAGAATGCAGAAATCTTACACGCAGGCCTAGATAGTTTATTCGTTTCCAAGCAGATTCCTCCATTTCCGGCGCAGCAGGCTGTAGCCGGTGTCCTTTTTCAATTTTTCAATGCAGTCCCAGTTGTCGTCACTGCCGACAAAACGAAGCAGGTTTTCATCAATGCTTTCCAGCTGGGCTGGAAGCGCATCGGTGACCACCTTGGGCACATTTTCGTTTTGCCAGGCGGGGTGTCCGTCCTCATCCAGACCGGTTGCCCAGCAGCTGCCGGTCAGCCCTGCGCTTTCTCCGTAACAGTACCTCTCAAAAAGCAGCATACCGTCGTAGTACACTGTGACACGGTCCCGAAACCTATGGTGTTGCATATGACGGATTTCATACCTGTAAGCGACATGACCGCCGTCAATCAGTTTATCCTGCCGAATTGCCTGTGCAAAAGGATTGCCCATATTATTTTCTCCCTTTCAGCCGCTTTTGCCGCCGACCGCGCAGTGCTGTGGTGACAGCGGTCGGGAAAAGCGGATTTTTGATGACTGAGTTCTATTTCGATTTTCTGTCAGTGCCTTTATAGACGATGCTGAAGCTATAGAAAGCTATGGCATACCTGCAGCCCAAAACGAAGCAAACTGCAGATTACATACGTCGCTATCGGAGAAAAATCACGATTCTCCGCTGCGATTTTTGCAAAAATCAGAAAAAAGTTGCAAAATTGCTCCATAAATTGTATTATACTATAAGACGGCCGAATTAATCAACAACAAAGTGAGGAATTTTTGTGTCACATTTATTAATTGTCGGTGGTGGTGCTGCCGGGCTGATGGCTGCAGGTACGGCTTTGACACTGGGGCATACGGTTACGGTGGTGGAGCATTCGGAAATGTGCGGCAAAAAAATATTGGTCACAGGCAAGGGACGCTGCAATGTAACCAACGACTGTGACGAAAATACATTCCTTGCAAATGTCCGTACCAATCCCCGTTTTTTGTACAGTTGTCTGCGGGGGTTTGGTACACGGGATACCATAAACCTGTTTGAACAGTTGGGCGTACCTTTAAAGACCGAACGGGGAAGAAGAGTTTTTCCGGTCAGTGACAAGGCGGAGGATATCCGGCAGGCACTGCTCCGGTATGCGGAGGGTGCCCGGTTCCTTTTTGCCGATGTAAAGAGGGTTACGGTTCAGAACGGACGGGTCAGCGGAGTGCAATTGGCAGATAAAAGATGCCTGCAGGCGGACGCGGTTTTGATCGCCACAGGCGGTTGCTCCTATCCGTCCACCGGGTCAACCGGTGACGGTTACCGCATGGCGCAGCAGCTGGGTCACACGGTGGTGCCGCCGGTGCCGTCGCTGGTTTCTCTGGTGGAAAAAGGCGGAACCTGTCGCAAAATGATGGGGCTTTCCCTGAAGAATGTGGAGCTGCAGCTGCTCTGTGACAGAAAAACAGTGTTTGCCGAACAGGGGGAGATGCTGTTTACACATTTTGGAATTTCCGGACCGTTGGTCCTTTCTGCCAGTACCTGTCTCGAGCGGGATATGAGCGGTCACTGTTATACGGCAAGCATAGATTGGAAACCCGCCCTGGATGAGGCGGCGCTGGATGGACGCATCCTGCGGGATTTTTCACTGATAGCAAACCGGGAAACTGCGCATGCTTTGGATAAACTTCTGCCTCACAGCGCAGTGCCGGTCTTTTTGCAGCGCTGGGGCACTGATCCTGCAACGCCGGTAAACCAGATCACCCGCCAGCAACGTATGGCTTTGGTGCAGTTATTCAAGCATTTTGAGGTGGAGATTGCTGACCGGGGCGATTTGGAGCATGCAGTGATCACCAGCGGTGGCATCGATCTGCGTCAGGTGAATCCCAAAACCATGGAGAGTAAGCTGGTACCCGGACTGCTTTTTGCGGGCGAGGTGCTGGATCTGGATGCGGTCACGGGCGGGTATAACCTGCAGATTGCCTTTTCAACGGCGGTTGCTGCCGCGAACGGTGTGGAATGGGTTTAAGAAAAGCAGATTTATTTTCAGATAGCAAAGGAGATTTTCGAAATGATTTCTATCGCAATTGACGGGCCGGGTGGTGCCGGAAAAAGCTCTTTGGCCAAGCGTTTGGCAAAGCATTTAGGGTATATCTATGTGGATACCGGTGCGCTTTACCGTGCGGTGGGGCTGGCGGCCTTACGGGCCGGAATTATGACAAAAGATGAAGTTGCGGTCAAAGCACTGTTGCCTGAGGTTCAGCTGCAGCTTCAGTACCGGCAGGGCACCCAGATCGTTCTGCTGAACGGAGAGGATGTGTCGGAGGCGATTCGTACGCCGGAGGCCTCCATGGCTGCTTCAGATGTGGCGACACTGCCCGTGGTGCGCAATTTTTTACTGGATACCCAACGCCGGATGGCGCAGACGGACAATGTCCTAATGGACGGCAGAGATATCGGTACCACAGTTTTACCTGACGCGACCTTAAAAATTTACCTGACTGCTCCGGCAAGAGTGCGTGCCGAAAGACGTCTTTTAGAGTTACAGGAAAAAGGGCAGCAGGTGGATTTTGAAACCGTGTTGGCTGACATTGAAAAGAGAGATTGGCAGGACAGTCACCGGGAAACTTCGCCCCTGAAACAGGCGGAGGATGCTGTTCTTGTGGATACCGGAGAGATGAATTTTGAACAGTCTTTTCAGGCTTTACTGTATTTAATTGAACAAAAAACTGCATTTTAAAAAACAGATTGTTTTTCAGAACTATTTTTTATCTTTTGGTTTAAGACGCTGAAAATGCGCGATTTTTTGACAATTTGCAGGAAAAGGACAACAGAAAACAACTAATTCTTGCTTTTGAAAAAAATGTTCATATTTAAAAAGAAAAAGTATCGAACCGATCCGGAAAAGCGGCGCTTTTCGGGTAACGGTCCGGGTCAGGAGAAGGAAAATGGTTGAGATATGCGTGGCGGAATCTGCAGGCTTTTGCTTTGGCGTACGCCGTGCGGTGGAGATGACAAAACAGTTTGTCGCTGAAGGGCATAAAATTGCAACGCTGGGCCCGCTGATCCACAACCCGCAATGCATTGCCGAACTGGAAAATATGGGGGTTGTGACCGCCCATAGCATGGAGGATATTCCGCAGGGTTATGAGGTGGTTATCCGCAGCCACGGGGTCCCGCAGCAGGTGTATGACGAGCTGCTGGCAAAAGGCTATACGGTACATGACGCCACTTGCCCTTTTGTTGCAAAAATTCACCGTATAGCCCATGAGGCAGGACAGGTGGGGGCGCTGCTGCTGGTTGCCGGGGACAAACACCACCCGGAGGTGGAGGGTATTGTCGGCCATACGGCCGGTGAAGTGGAGGTCTACTCCGATTTGGAGGAGTTAAAGGCCATTCTAACTGAACAAAATGCACAAAAAAATGCGGTTTTTGTGGCGCAAACTACATTCCAAGTTACAAAATGGGAAGAATGCAATTTCTTCGCAAAAAAGGTATGTACAAACGCAAAAATATTTGGTACAATATGTAGTGCTACATGGAAAAGGCAGCAAGAGACTGAAAAACTAGCCAAAGAGTGCGATTTGATGATCGTGATCGGCGGCCATCAGTCTTCGAACACCCAAAAGCTATTGCGAGTCGCCGCACAGCACACCAGGGCCTATACCGTGGAAACTGCCGATGAACTGCAGTCTGCGTGGTTGAAGGGTGCGCATAAGGTTGGCGTAACAGCGGGAGCGTCCACGCCTTTATCCATAATCGAGGAGGTTTGTAACAAGATGAGCGAGACAATTCGTGAAGAAGAGATGAGCTTTGAGGAGATGCTTGAGCAGTCTCTCGCACCGGTATTCCGTAACAAGATCGTTAAGGGCGTTGTCACCGGTATTACCCCCAGTGAGATCACTGTGGACATCGGTGCAAAAGCAACCGGCTTTGTACACATCAGCGAGATGACTGATGACCCCAGCGCTAAAATGGAGGACTTGGTGAAGAAAGGCGACGAATTGGAACTCGTAGTCATCAAGACCAATGACCAGGAAGGCACCGTCCAGCTGTCCAAGAAGCGTTTGGATGCCCGCGCCGGTCAGGATGAGGTTTCCAAGGCCTGCGAAGAGGGTACTGCTTTGGAAGTCACCATCACCGGTGTCAACAAGGGCGGTTTGGAAGCCAAGTACAAGGGCGTCAACATTTTCATCCCCGCTTCTCAGGCAACTGCCCGTCGCGGTGATGATTTGAATGTTTTGGTCAAGACCAAGCAGAACATCAAGGTTACCGAGTGCAGCGGTCGCCGCGTAATCGGTTCCATTCGCGCTATTCTGTCCGAGAAGAACGCTGTTGCCCGTGAGGCTTTCTGGGCTGAGGCCGAGGTCGGCAAGACTTATACCGGCACTGTCAAGAGTCTGACCAACTACGGCGCATTCGTAGACATCGGTGGTATCGACGGCTTGGTACATATCAGCGAGCTGTCCTGGAACCGCATCAAGCACCCCAGTGAGGTTGTCGGTGTCGGCGACGAGATTGAAGTCTTTATCCGCAGCTTGGACCGCGAGAACAACAAGGTCAGCTTGGGCTACAAGAAGGCCGAGGACAACCCTTGGGAGAAGCTGAAGAACGAGTATCCTATTGGTAGTGTGTTTACTGCTCCTGTTGTTTCCATGACCAAGTTTGGCGCTTTCGTCCGCATTCTGCCGGGCGTTGACGGTTTGGTTCATATCTCCGAGATCAGCACCGAGCGTGTTGAGAAGGTTCAAGATGTCTTGAATATCGGTGATGAGGTTGCTGTCAAGCTGCTGGATGTCGATTGGGACAAAAAGCGTGTCAGCCTGTCTATGAAGGCTCTCAAGGTTGACGCCGCCGCTGCTGAGGAAGCTGCTGAATAAGCACTCCGGGCAACGCGATGTCCATAAGATGAAAAAGAAACACCGCAGAGCTTTTTGCTCTGCGGTGTTTTTTGTACAGATAAGGCTTTACCAAAATGTCTTAGGACTTGTTTTCGACTGTGTTACAGGCTCTGCGAACGGGGACGCTAAGGGTATGAAGAAGATAACTGGCCAACTGATTTTTCGCACATTTTATGTGACGGCAGTGGTTTTGACCTATTTTCAGACCATGTGTGGGCAGCATTTTCGGTGGAACCCCGAAATGCTGCTGTATTATACACATCTTTCTAACTATATGTGTGCCGGTTTTATGACGGTACTGCTGGTTTGTACAGCAAAGCGGTTGCAGAACGGATGCATAAAGGATAGGCTTGGGGTGGCACCGCATTTTCATTTGGTGTGTACAGTGGCGCTGTTTTTGACCTTTGCGGTTGCCAACACCCTTTTAGAACAGCCCTGGACTGCGCAGTACTGGAAAGAACTCTCCTTTGCATCATTTATTATGCACGCGGTTTGCCCGCTGTGCTTTGTGACGGACTGGCTATGCAATATACGCCACGGCAGACTGAAATGGTGGTCGCCCCTGCTTTGCCTACTGTTTCCGCTGGCTTACGGCGGGGTGATTTTGCTGCGGGGCAATCTGATTGCCCGCGGTGTGATTCGTAAAGGCAAGGGCGTATTTTACTATCCGTATGATTTTATGGATGTCAGCAGCTACGGGCCCGAAAAGGTGTTGAAAAACTGTCTGCTGCTGATGGCAGGGGTGCTGACAGTAGGGTATCTGTTTTTGGCAGTGGACCGGCTGCTTGCAAAAAAGCAGAACAGGCAGATGCAGAAAGTGTAAGGGGGTACGGAATATGCCGGGTTATTTGATTAAGGATACCACCGAAAAAGAGCGGCGGGAGATCGTTGAACGATGCTTAGAGGATGCAGAGTACGGCTGCGGCGGCAGTGCCGCAGGCGGTATCCGTATGTATGAAGCCTATATCAAAGGCGAAAAAGAACTGAGCGAAATCAACCGGGAGTACGAGGTACATTATGTGTGTGAAGAACCCCGACCGGAGATTTTCAGCTGTTGGGATCCGGATTGAAACGCTTGAATCAGAGAAGCTACCTTACGGCCCGCATGAAGCTGTGGACCGCTTTTTTATACAACCGCTTTTACTGCGGATACCGACAAAACATATGGGAGAATGAATGGACAATACATAAGGAAAAAACAAGGTTTTTCTTGCATTATACGCAAAAATTGCGTATAATAAAATAGATTTGTTTTGTCGACAGAAACCGGGAAAGGGGAGGAAAAAGATGCAGTCGCTGCCGCCTTTGGAAGGTCATTTTCAGTTGGTTTCCTCCTATCAACCCACCGGTGATCAGCCTAAAGCCATTGCACAGCTGGTGCAGGGGATCGAGCGAGGAGACCGGTGTCAGAGTCTGCTTGGCGTGACCGGCTCCGGCAAGACCTTTACCATGGCAAATGTCATTGCCCATTTCGACCGTCCTACCTTGGTTCTGGCACACAACAAGACTCTTGCAGCCCAGCTTTGCAGTGAATTTCGGGAGTTTTTTCCAAATAATGCGGTAGAGTACTTTGTCTCTTATTACGATTACTACCAGCCGGAGGCGTACATCCCCTCCTCTGATACCTATATCGAAAAGGATAGCGCCATCAATGATGAGATTGACCGGCTGCGTCACTCTGCAACCTGCGCTTTGTCAGAGCGGCGGGATGTGATTATTGTTGCCAGCGTTTCCTGTATCTATACCCTGGGAGATCCGGTGGACTACCGTCAAAGCGTCATTTCTCTGCGGTCTGGTATGGAGCTGGAACGGGATACGCTGCTCACCCGCTTGGTGGATTTACAGTACGAGCGCAACGATATCAATTTTATCCGCAACAAGTTTCGGGTACGGGGAGATGTGGTGGAAATATATCCCGCCTATCGGGACGATAGCGCGATCCGGGTGGAATTTTTCGGGGATGAGGTGGACCGAATCAGTGAGTTTTCACCTCTGACAGGGGAACGGTTCCGCCTGCTGACCCATGCCGCTATCTATCCTGCCTCCCATTATATTATTCCCCCGGAGCGTCTGGCGCAGGGAATAGATCGAATCCGTGCTGAATGTGATGCGCGGGTAAAGGAATTTACCGAGCAGGGTAAACTGATCGAAGCCCAGCGTATTGCCCAGCGGGTCGCCTACGATATGGAGCTGCTGACAGAGGTCGGTATGTGCAAAGGTATTGAAAACTATTCCAGAGTGCTTTCCGGCAATGCGCCGGGTACCATGCCTACCACGCTGCTGGATTATTTTCCGGATGATTTTTTACTGTTTGTGGATGAAAGTCATGTTATGCTGCCTCAGCTGCGCGCCATGCACGGCGGCGATTATGCCCGCAAAAAGAACCTGGTGGACTACGGCTTCCGGTTGCCATCGGCTTTCGATAACCGACCCCTGCGGTTTGAAGAATTTGAGACCAAGCTGAATCAGACTGTTTTTGTCTCGGCTACCCCGGGTGAGTACGAAAAAAAATGCTCCTCTCAGATTGTAGAGCAGGTTATCCGGCCTACCGGTCTGCTGGACCCGGTGGTTCAGGTCCGTCCGGTGGAAGGACAGATAGAGGACCTGTTGGGAGAGATTAATATCCGCGCGGCAAAGGACGAGCGGGTGTTGGTAACCACCCTCACAAAAAAGATGGCGGAGGACCTGACCGATTATTTGGTTCAGCACGGTGTACACGCCAAATATATGCATCACGAAATTGATACCTTTGACCGGATAGGACTGATAAAAAGTCTGCGTACCGGCGAGATCGATACCATTGTGGGCATCAACCTATTGCGGGAAGGGCTTGATTTACCGGAGGTTTCTCTGGTAGCAATTCTGGATGCGGACAAAGAGGGTTTTTTGCGAAGCGAGACCAGTCTGGTGCAGACCATAGGCCGAGCAGCCCGTAATGCGCAGGGCACCGTAATAATGTATGCGGATGAGGTCACTCCCAGTATGGAAGCCGCGTTGCGGGAAACCGAACGCCGGCGCACAATCCAGCAGGCTTATAACGCCGAGAAAGGCATCATTCCCAGGACAATCACCAAGCAGATTCACCAGTCTTTGGAAATTTCGGTAAAGTCCGAAGAATCGGACAGGAACGCCGGAAAACGCCAAAAGAAGATGTCGGCAAGTGAGAAGGAAAAGCTGATTGTGGCATTGACCAAGGAAATGAAGGAAGCCGCATCGCTGCTTGACTTTGAGCATGCCGCGTTTTTGCGGGATAAAATACAAGAGCTTCGCAATGAAAAATAAGGCGGTGTTTTGGTTTCGGGGAAAAGTGAAGAAAGGATACAATAGCATTGGCATTGGAAAAAATAGTGGTCAGAGGTGCCAGAGAGCACAACCTAAAAAATATTGATGTGGAAATACCTCGGGATAAGCTGGTGGTATTTACAGGACTGTCCGGCAGCGGAAAATCCAGTCTGGCATTTGATACCATTTACGCCGACGGCCGCCGCCGGTATGTGGAAAGTCTCTCCAGCTATGCCCGTATGTTTTTAGGGCAGA
>DCHC01000050.1:51815-63646 GCA_002314755.1 Faecalibacterium sp. UBA1762
TTGACCAAAAAACCACCTCCAAAAATCCCCGTTCCACCGTGGGTACTGTAACGGAGATTTATGATTACCTTCGTTTGCTATACGCCCGTATCGGGGTACCCCACTGCCCGGTCTGCGGTAGGGAGATTCGCCAGCAGACGGTGGATGAGATGGTGGATGCCGTGTTGAAGCTGCCGGAGAAAATCCGTTTTCAAATTTTGGCACCGGTGGTTCGCGGAAAAAAAGGACAGCACCAGAAGGTGCTGGAATCTGCCCGGCGGGCTGGCTATGTACGCGCTTGCATTGACGGCGAAATTATGGACCTGGATGAGGAAGTCGACCTTGCCAAAAACAACAAGCACAATATTGAAATTGTTATAGACCGATTGGTTGCCGGGCCGGATATGCGCAGCCGTTTGGCGGACAGTCTGGAAACAGCACTCTCCCTTGCAGAGGGTCTGGTCTGGGTAGATGTCATCGGCGCAGAGCGGATGGAGTTCAGCCAGAACTATGCCTGCCCGGAGCACGGAATCGGCATGGAGGAGCTTTCTCCTCGGATGTTTTCCTTCAACAATCCCTTCGGTGCCTGTGAAAAATGCACCGGCTTAGGGGTATTCATGCGGGTGGATCCTCAGCTGATCATCCCCAATCCGGAGCTTTCCATTCGGGAAAAGGGCATCAAGGCCAGCGGCTGGTACTACGCCGAGGGCTCTATGTCTGAGATGTACTACGAGGCTTTGGGCAAAGAGTACGGTTTTACTTTGGATACCCCGTTAAAGGATTTTTCCGACGAGGCCATGCAGGCCCTGTTATACGGCACCGGTACAAGAAAGCTGGAGCTGCACCGGGAAAAGGAGTTTGGCTCTGCGCAGTACCGGGCAGAGTTTGAGGGAATTGTCAACAATCTGGAACGGCGGTTCCGTGAGACAACCTCAAGCTGGATGCGGGACGAGATCGGACTGGTCATGTCCGGGGTGGAATGTCCCGATTGTAAAGGCGCCCGGTTAAAGCCCACCTCTTTGGCGGTGACGGTTGCGGATAAAACTATCCAGCAGTTTACTGAGATGAGTATCCGAGACGCTCGGGTATTTGCGGAGAATATGCCCCTAACCCCCCGACAGATAACCATTGCCGAGCAGATACTGAAAGAGATTCGAAGCCGGTTGGCCTTTTTACAAAACGTCGGTCTGGATTACCTGACCCTTGCCCGCGCTTCCGCCACCCTTTCCGGCGGCGAGAGTCAGCGTATCCGTTTGGCCACTCAGATCGGCTCTGCCCTGATGGGGGTTTTGTATGTGCTGGACGAGCCCAGTATCGGTTTGCACCAGCGGGATAACGATAAGCTGATTTCCACTTTGAAACGGCTGCGCGACTTGGGCAACACGGTCATTGTGGTAGAGCATGACGAGGATACCATTCGCAGTGCAGACTATGTGGTGGATATCGGCCCCGGCGCCGGTGTTAATGGCGGCCATGTGGTGGCCTGCGGAACGCCCCGGGATATCATGCAGTGCCGGGAAAGCATTACCGGCGATTATCTGAGCGGAAGAAAAAAGATCGAGGTGCCCAAAACCCGCAGAGAGGGAAACGGACATTATTTGACTGTGGTCAATGCCACCCAAAACAATCTGCAGCATGTGACGGCCAGTTTTCCTTTAGGCAAGTTTATCTGTGTTACCGGTATCAGCGGTAGCGGTAAATCCAGCCTGGTGAACGAGATACTGTACAAGCAACTGGCACACGATCTGAACGGCGCAAAGGCCAGGGCGGGCTTCCACGACCGGATTGACGGCGTGGAATATTTGGATAAGGTGATTGGTATTGATCAGTCCCCCATTGGCCGTACCCCGCGCTCCAACGCGGCAACCTATACCGGTGTATTCAACGATATCCGAACCCTGTTTGCGCAGACACAGGACGCCAAAATGCGTGGCTACGCTGCAGGCAGATTTTCCTTTAATACCAAAGGCGGTCGATGTGAGGCCTGCGAGGGAAACGGTATTATCACCATTGAAATGCATTTTTTGCCGGATGTTTATGTCCCCTGCGAGGTATGTAAGGGTGCCCGCTACAACCGGGAGACCCTGGAGGTCAAATACAAGGACAAAACCATATACGATGTGCTGGAGATGACGGTGGATGAGGCACTGGTATTTTTCGCAAACATTCCTAAGATCCGCCGTAAGATACAGACACTGGCTGATGTGGGACTGGGATATATCAAGCTGGGACAGTCGGCAACCACCCTTTCCGGCGGCGAAGCGCAGCGGGTCAAGCTTGCGCTTGAGTTGGCAAGGGTTTCCACCGGTCGTACCCTATATGTGCTGGATGAGCCCACAACCGGCCTGCATACGGCGGATGTGCATAAGTTGGTACAGGTGCTGGAAAAGCTGGTGGATGCCGGCAATACCGTGCTGGTAATTGAGCATAATTTGGATTTGATCAAACGGGCGGACCATATCATTGATATCGGGCCGGAAGGTGGCGACGCCGGCGGCAGAATTGTAGCGGAGGGCACCCCGGAACAGGTTGCTCAAAACCCTGCCAGCTATACCGGCCAATATCTGAAAAAGCTGCTATAAACTGCAAGAGCTGCTGAAAATATATCTGTCAATCCAGAAAGGAACCTTATATTTTGGAGTATATCAACTATCACCCCGATTTAGAGCTTGCCCGCCGCATTTTAGAGTATTATCCCACGACCCCAAGGGTGTATCTGCGCTCCTTTGGCTGCCAGCAGAATGTCAACGACGGTGAGCTGCTGCGGGGAGTACTTGCCGGTGTCGGTTTTGAAGGTACCGAGGATCAGGCCCAGGCGGATCTGATCATTTTTAACACCTGTGCCGTGCGTGAGCATGCGGAACAGCGGGTGTTCGGCAACATCGGCGCTTTGAAAAAGCTGAAAGCGAAAAATCCACGGTTGACCATTGCGGTCTGTGGTTGTATGGTTCAGCAGAAGGAAGTGGTGGAAAAACTACGTGCCAGCTATCCCTTTGTGGATCTGACCTTTGGTCCTAATGAAATTGACCAGTTGCCTCAGCTGCTTTTTCAAAAGCTTTCCGGCGGCAGACGGGTCCTTTCTGACCCCAATGATCGAACGGATATTGTGGAAGAGCTGCCTGTGGTACGCGGCTCTGATTTTAAGGCGTTTTTGCCGATTATGTACGGGTGCGACAATTTCTGCAGCTACTGCATTGTGCCATATGTGCGCGGCAGAGAACGCAGTCGTCGCCCGAAGGATATTCTGAGAGAGTTTTCCACTTTGGTACAGCAGGGTTATAAGGAAATCACCCTGCTGGGGCAAAATGTGAACTCCTACGGCAAGGGTTTGGAGGAAAAGGTGGATTTTTCCGATCTGTTGGAAATGCTCTGCCGGCTGCCGGGGGATTATATTCTGCGATTTATGACCTCTCATCCCAAGGATGCTACTCATAAGCTGATAGATACCATTGCTGCCCACCCGGAACACCTGGCACCCCATCTGCACCTGCCGGTGCAAAGCGGCAGTGATCCCATTTTGAAAGAGATGAACCGTCATTATACCCGGCAGCAATATTTGGAACTGATAGCGTATGCCCGCAAGACCATACCCGGCGTGACCTTTTCCAGCGACATCATTGTCGGTTTTCCAGGCGAAACGGCCGAGGATTTTTCTCAGACCTTAAGTCTGCTGAAAGAGGTCGGCTATATGCAGCTGTTCACCTTTATCTACTCCAAGCGGGGCGGAACCCGGGCAGCGACCCTGCCCGACCCCACCCCTTATGAGGAAAAGGCCGACCGCATCGCTGCCATTCAGCGCCAGCAGGAGAACATTCTGGAGCCGATGATGAAGGCCCGGATCGGTTCGGTACAGCGGGTTTTGGTGGAGAGCGCGGGCCGTACCGAAGGCACTCTTGCAGGCCGTATGGTCGACAATACGCTGGTGCAGTTTACCCTGCCGCAGGGTAAAACCCCAGCCGACCTGATAGGCAGCTTTGTGCGGGTAGCCATTACGGATGCACGGCTTTCCATGCTGCTTGGCGAGGTTGCCGACCAATAAGTGAACGAAGGCTTTCCCCTTGAAATGTCAGGAACGGCATTGTCAAGGAAATGAAAAAATGTTATAATCTTCAACGAATCCTTCCCGATAATAGACATAAGGAGAAAAGAACAATGGACGCGATTACGATGTTTAAACAGGCCGCCGCACAGTTGCAGCAGGAGGAAGCATACCTGTATTTTGCACATGCCCGCCAGCAAAATGATGATGACGCAGATCTGCAGGAAAAGATCGGTGCGTTTAATCTGGTGCGTATGGAGCTGCAACAGGCAATGGCAGGGGATGAAGAACAATCTGCCAAGAGCGAAGAGCTGAACAACAAGCTGAGCGAAATGTATAACGAGATCATGGCTACCGATGCTATGAAAAATTATAACGAGGCAAAGCAGGGTATGGATGTGGTGATGAACTACATCAATGCCATCATCCAGGCTGCCATGAACGGGGAGGACCCCATGCAGGTGGAGGAACCCCAGGGCTGCACGGGAGACTGCAGCAGCTGCGGGGGTTGTCACTAAGCAATATGTGATTCCGGCTGCTGTCAGCAGCTGCGGGGTTTGTCACTAAGCAATATGTGATTCCGGCTGCTGTCGAACAGACGGTACGGTGCGTTCGGCAAGGCAATAACAAGTTTCTTTCTTTTTCTCAATCATCCGCAGGTACCGGACAGGTGCCGGTGGATAATTGGCTATTCTAACCAATCAAAAGCGCAAGGCGGTGACCACTCTATGGCGGCGGATTTATCCCCCATGATGGAACAGTATTTTAAAATAAAGGAGCAACATAAAGACCACATCCTGTTTTTCAGGTTGGGGGATTTTTATGAGATGTTCTATGATGACGCGATACTTGCCTCCAAAGAGCTGGAACTGACCCTGACCGGCCGTGCCTGCGGGCAAGAGGAACGGGCACCCATGTGCGGGGTACCTTTTCATAGCTACGAAAGCTATGTGGCACGGTTAATAGCCAAGGGCTATAAGGTGGCGATCTGTGAGCAGACGGAGGACCCTGCCCTGGCAAAGGGCCTTGTCAGTCGGGATGTTATCCGGGTCATCACACCAGGAACGGTCATTGAAAGCTGCATGCTGCGGGATGATAAGAACAACTATATCGCCAGCGTGTGGATGTCCCCGGAGGGTGACGGTGCTGTTTGCTTTGCCGATGTTTCCACCGGTGTGGTACAGCTTACCGCTTTGCCCCGGGAGGACAGGCAGAACGCGCTGATTTCCGAACTGGGTAAATTCTGGCCCAGCGAGGTCATCTATAATTCCGCCGTGTTGGATTTTACGCAGGTCGCTCTTTTTATGAAAAGGCAGCTTGGCTGCGCGGCGGAGCTGATGGATGACGAATGCTATTCCACCGAGACGGTGGAGCAAAACGTTCTGTCTCGGTTTGATGAGCAGCAGCTGCAGCGGGAGGGCATTACGGACAGTCTGCCATCCCTGTACGCGCTGGCAGGGTTACTGTGTTACCTGCAGGATACCCAAAAGCACGGTTTGGAGCGGCTGCGCAGTGTTACTATCTACCACCGGGAGGAATATATGCAGCTGCCGGGTGCCGCACGCAGCAACCTGGAGCTGACCGAAACCATGCGCGGCAGAGAGAAAAAGGGCACTCTGCTGTGGGTATTGGATAAAACCGTGACCGCCATGGGCAAACGCCTGATGCGTCGCACGGTTGAACAGCCGCTGCTGCAGGTTGCGCAGATTAACCGCCGTTTGGACAGTGTTCAACAGCTTGCCGAAAACAATATAGCACGGGCGGATCTGTCAGAGGCGTTAAGCGGCGTTTTTGATATGGAGCGCTTGATGACCCGTGTGGTTTACGGCAGTGCCAGCCCCAAGGATATGCTTGCACTTGCCGAGACCTGCAGCCTTCTGCCTGCAATACATACGGCTATGAAAAGCTTTACCGCAGAGGAGCTGCAGGAGTTGTACGCCGCTGTGGATGAGCTTGAGGATGTCCGCAACCGGATTGAGGCAGCGGTAGACCCGGATTCTCCGGCTATTTTGAAGGACGGCGGTGTCATCCGTTCCGGCTTTAATGCCGAGGTGGATGAGCTGCGCAGTCTGATGAACGGCTCTAAAACCGTCCTTGCCCAGTTGGAGGCAGACCTGAGGAACCAGACCGGCATACCCAAGCTGAAGGTGGGCTTTAACAAGGTTTTCGGGTACTATATTGAGGTCAGCAATTCCTTTGTTTCTCAGGTGCCGGGTACCTTTATCCGCAAGCAGACCTTGACCGGCGGTGAAAGATATATCACCGAAGAGCTGAAGGTATTGGAAAGTAAGATACTGGGCGCGCATGAGCGGGTTTTGGTATTGGAGCATGAGCTGTTCCGCCAGCTGCTGGAGCAAACCACGGCAGAGCTGAACCGCATTCAGCGCACGGCTTCTGCCCTGGCAAGATTGGATGTGCTGACCAGTCTTGCCTCAGTTGCAGTAGAAAATAAGTATGTTCGTCCCATTGTGGATGACAGTGATGAACTGTCTATTGTTGAGGGCAGACATCCGGTGGTGGAGAAAATTCTGTCCTCCAGCCGTTTTGTACCGAACGATACCCTGATGGATTGCAGGGACAACCGGATGCTGATCCTGACCGGTCCCAATATGGCGGGTAAATCCACCTATATGCGCCAAACTGCCATTATTGCACTGATGGCACAGATCGGCAGCTTTGTCCCGGCAAAAAGCTGCCATGTGGGTGTGATAGACCGTATTTTTACCCGTGTGGGTGCTTCAGATGATCTGGCTGCGGGTCAGTCCACCTTTATGGTAGAGATGAATGAGGTGGCGGAGATTCTGGAAAAAGCGACCGCGCACAGTCTGGTTATTTTGGATGAGATAGGAAGAGGAACCTCGACCTATGACGGTATGAGTATCGCCCGTGCAGTGGTGGAGCATATCGCTGATAAAGCTATTATTGGCTGTAAAACCATGTTTGCGACCCATTATCATGAGTTGACTGCGCTGGAACAGGAGCTTTCCGGTGTCAAAAATTATAACATCGCCGTGAAAAAGCGGGGCGACGATATTACCTTTTTACGGAGAATTGTCGCCGGTCCGGCGGATGACAGCTACGGTATCGAGGTGGCCAAGCTTGCCGGTGTACCGCAGCCGGTAATCAACCGGGCAAAGCAGGTTTTAAAGGCACTGGCTGCCTCCGCTCCGGATCTCGCTGGGGCGACACGCCAACTGACCTTTGATAATTTTGAACAGTTTCAGCCTGCGCAGGCAGATGAGGATACCGTAAAAAAGCTGCTGCAGTTGGATGTGGAGACCCTAGCGCCCATTGAGGCACTGAATTTCCTTTACCAGCTAAAGCAGGATATACAAGGCAGGCAGTAAGAGAATACGGATGCAGCCTCCGTCCGGACTTCCGTAAAGGAGAGAACCGATATGCCGAAAATACGTGTTTTGGATAAACATACCGCAGAGCTGATCAGCGCAGGCGAGGTGGTTGAACGGCCCGCCTCCGTGGTAAAGGAGCTGACGGAAAACGCGATAGATGCCGGTGCCTCCTTGGTGGAGGTGGAGATCGCCGACGGCGGCGTGCGGTATATTGAAATTCGGGATGATGGTTGCGGTATCGCGCCGGAGGATATGCCCAACGCTTTTGTTCGCCACGCCACCAGCAAGATAGAGGATGAGACGGACCTGGATGCAATACAGACTTTGGGCTTTCGGGGAGAGGCTCTTGCCAGTGTGGCAGGGGTTGCCCGGGTTTCGCTTGTGTCAAAAACGGCAGAAGACGAAACCGCATGGCGGTACGAGATTGCCGGCGGCGAAGAGCTGAGTCTGGCAGAGGATGCCAGGGCGCAGGGAACGACCATTACGGTACGGGATCTGTTTTACAACACCCCTGCCCGTATGAAATTTTTAAAAAAGGATGTTAGCGAAGGCACCTATGTACAGGAGGTTCTGCAGCAGCTCGCTTTGTCCCACCCGGAGGTATCCTTCCGTTTTATCCGGGAGGGTAAACAGCAATTCTTTACCTCTGGCGACGGCAAGTTGGTCAGCACGGTTTGCGCGCTGTTTCCTCGGGACTACGCCAGGGAACTGGTACCTGTACAGGATGTTGAAGGCATGATCAAGGTGACCGGTCTGGTCACGCCGCCCCGTGCCGCACGTGCCAGCCGTGCCATGCAGTTTTTCTTTGTGAACGGGCGGTGCATTAAAAACCGCGCACTGGCAGCCGCAGTGGAGAACGCTTTTCGCGGTATGCTGATGGGCGGCAGGTTTCCTGGGTGTGTGCTGTATGTTAATCTGCCTGCCTCCGAGGTGGATGTCAATGTCCATCCCGCCAAGACCGAGGTGCGGTTTGCCCGGGAAAGCGATGTTTTCTCCGCAGTGTACCGTGCGGTCAAGGCTGCGTTACTGCATACGGCAAACAGCTTACAAAAAACTCTGCAGCTGAGCGACCGGCAGCCCATCCCTTCTTCTTCCCCTGTGCAGGGAGTACAGATCAGCTTTTCGGCACAGCCGGTGCCAAGCCAGCAGATGTTGAATGGCACTGCAATGCCTGTGAGTGAGGTTTGGACGCCGGAGGATGCACAAAAACAAACAACTTTGATGCCGCCGGAGAAGTCGGATAAAAGCAATCCGGAAAAGGCGGGACAGGATGGCCTGCTTTCCGGTTTATATCCCGCATTACAACCGGATACCGAGCCGGTGATCCTGGTTTCGGATGCGGTCGATCCGTTTCACAAATCTGTTCCGGAGAATCTTTCCACCGAGAAGCTGCGACACGGTGAGCCACAAAGCAAACCCTCGGGCACTGCTTTTCCACGCCGTGTATCGGCAAGCCTGGATATCGATGTGGAGCAGGAGAGTATGGCTCCGGCCGCAGTTGCCAATCAGTCGGAGTATGAGCCGGAAAAAACCGGGAGCGAGCAGTTTGCCTGTCAGACGGAATCAGCTGATGAGAGTCAGCGCCCGAATCCGCAACCCAAGCTAATAGATAGCTTTTTGCCGCAGGAGGAGCAGTGGCAGCTGGTAGGGGAACTTTTTCGCACCTACATCCTTGCCACCCGTGGCGATGAGCTATGCATTATTGATAAGCACGCAGCTCATGAACGGCTGATTTATGAGGAGCTTGCCCGCAGCTACGGCAGCGTGGCAGGTCAGCTGTTACTGATGCCGGTGACGGTGGAGCTATCAGCTACCGAAAAAAACGCTCTATTGGAGCAGCAGGAGTATCTGGATAATATCGGCATAGCGGTTGAGGATTTCGGCGGATGTACTGTTGTGGTACGGGAGGTACCGGCAGATATCCGGGTGGACAGTGTAGAGGCGATGATTCAGGAAATTGCCGCCCGTTTTGCTACCGGACAGAGGGAGCCGCTAAGCGAAAAGACCTCCTGGGTGTTACATTCCATTGCCTGCCGCGCGGCGATAAAGGGCGGCGAAAACAGCCGTGCGCCCGAGCTGTTGAAGCTGGCACAGGGTATATTAGACGGCAGTGTTCCACCGTTCTGCCCCCATGGACGACCGGTGGTGCTGCGTATCACCCGTAAGGAACTGGAGAAGCAGTTTGGCAGACTTGGATAAAAGAAAAAGAATCGTAGTGGTTTGCGGACCGACGGCAAGCGGCAAAAGCGGTCTGGCGGTCGCTTTGTCAAAAAGACTGAACGGCGAGATCATCTCGGCAGATTCTATGCAGATCTACCGGGGATTAGACATCGGCACCGCCAAGGTGACTGAAGAGGAGATGCAAGGGGTGCCCCATCATCTGCTGGATATCTGTGACCCGTCGGAAAGCTACAGTGTGGCAGAATTTGTCCAACAGGCAAATAGCTGTATTGAACAAATCGAGGAGAAGGGCAGGCTGCCTATATTATGCGGCGGGACAGGACTATATATTTCCAGTTTGCTGGCCGGAGTGCAGTTTGTTGAGCATCCCGCCACGCCGGATTTGAGGGCACAGCTGGAGCAGGAGGCTGCGCAAAAGGGGAATGAGGCTATGTGGCAGCAGCTGCAGCTGGTGGATCCGTATAGCGCGGCTGCAATTCATCCAAACAACATCAAGAGAGTATTGCGCGCACTGGAAATTTATCGGCAGACCGGTTTGACAATGACGCAGCAGGCGGCGCAGTCCCTGCCGGATTGCCCGCCTTATAACGCGCTGGTACTTGGCCTGACCTGTCGTGACCGGCAAAAGCTATATGACCGTATTGACACGAGATTTGACAGTATGATACAATGTGGGCTACTGGAAGAGGCTCGCCAGGTCTTGTTTCATCGGGAAAGCTGGGTGACTGCGGCGCAGGCGATCGGTTATAAGGAGTTTTTTCCCTATCTGCTGGGGGAAAGCAGCCTGACGGAATGCACCGAGCAGGCAAAGAGGGCTTCCCGCCGGTATGCCAAAAGGCAGTTGACCTGGTTTAACCGGGTGCCGGATATTTGTTGGCTTTACACGGATGAGCAAGAAAACCTGCTGACTTCGGCACTGAAAAAAGTGGAGAATTGGATAGAGAACAGCTTAAAAAATTAAGGGAGAGGAAAATGGCTGGTTCAGGGAAAAAGAAAAGAAAGCTGATTATTTGGCTGTTGTTTCTTCTGCCGGTACTCTATCTGGGTATTCAGATTTTGCGGGGAACACAGAATAATTATGAGACTCAGCTTGCGCTGAGCGTGACAGTGCGGGACAGTATCACTACCGAGGGAATTGTTGTTCGAAATGAAAGCCGTCTGGATCAGAGCATAGAAGGCGTGGCGGATTTTACGGTGTCAGATACAGAGCGTGTCAGCGCCGGATATGAGGTGGCAAAGGTTTTTGCAAACGAAGCTGCAGCCCAAAGCTTTTCTCAAATGCAGCAAACGGCAAACCGGATAGCCATTTTACAACAGGCTCAGCAGGATGCGCTGAATGCAGGAACCGATGTCTCCCTGATTCAGCGTCAACTGAAAGGGGATGTAAACGATTATATTTCCATGCTGCAAAGCGGTAGTTATACCGGCGTGGATCAGATCAGGGACGCCATAGACTATTCCTTTAACAAGATGGATATTGCAGTAGGGGATGAAACCGGGTTTGAGACGCTGGTTGCCTCTTTGGAGGAAAAAAAGGCAGCGCTGGAGGCACAGGGCGTTGCAATCGGTTCGATATATACACCTATTTCCGGTTATTTTTGCTACACTGCAGACGGCCTGGAGGAGCTTGATCCGACGCAGATTTCTGTCTATTCTGCGGGACAGTTGCAAAGTCTGTTGGAGCAAAAGGAACAGATGATGACACTGAGCGCGTTTGGAAAGGTCGTTTCCGCCAATGAATGGTACTATTTCTGTGTGTTAAGCCGGGAACAGACAGAACGGTTAACGGTCAGACAAAAGGTGACCCTTGATTTTCCGGAGGCGGGTTTGGAGGATCTGCCGGCGAAAATCAGCTATATTGGAGAACCGGACGAAAATGGTGACAGTGTGGTATCGGTACGGTGTGACAGGGTTAGCCCGGCTATCAGTTCGTTGCGGTTCGAAAAGGTTGAAATTACGCTGGCTTCATATACCGGTGCCCGGATACCTCGCAGTGCGTTGCATGTGACGGAAAACGGAGAATACGGCGTGTATGTCAAATATGGCACAATTATTAAATACTGCTATGTGAAGCCTTTATTTGAACAGGGACAGTTTTTGATTGTAGCGCTGGATATTGAGGTTAAAAAAATAGACAAAGATTCTTTAGATGAGCGGTCCGGTCTGCGAATGTACGATGAGATAATTATCTCGGGCAGAGATCTGTATAAGGGTAAATTACTGTAAACAGTACATACAGACTTTTTTCTGCAAAAAACTTGTAGATTTGTCAATGATGTGAG
>DCHC01000044.1 GCA_002314755.1 Faecalibacterium sp. UBA1762
TGAATTTTTAGAGGTTACCTTAAGTAAAACTTAAAGGGTCAGAAACCCCGTTTTAAACTCTTTTTCGCTATAATAAGGCTAAGAAAAAATCCGGCAACCGGTTGTCTCCGGCGGCACCCGGAAAAAGAAAACGAGGTTTATATGATGTCTCCAACCGGCTTTATCTGTATTGCCAACGCTGCCATCTCGGTGGCGTTCATCCTTTGTTATGCCTATCAGTTGTTTTATACGGTTGTGTCGCCCCTTTGGGGCAAAGACAAACGCAGAACCGGCGCCAGCTCGCTGGCACTGCTCCGACAGCCGGGAACGGCAAGCTATGCAGTGCTGATCGCCGCCCGCAATGAGGCGGCGGTGATCGGGGATTTACTGGATAATCTGCATAACCAGTGTTGGCAAGGGGCGCTGACCGTCTTTGTCTGTGCGGATAACTGTACAGATGATACCTCGGCTGTTGCCACTCGGCACGGTGCCAAAGTATACTGTCGCTCAGACAACCAAAGGGTGGGCAAGGGCTACGCACTGGATTTTCTGCTGCAACGCATTCAGACGGACTACGGCAGGGTATTTGACGGTTATTTTGTGTTTGATGCGGACAACCTTGTTGCCCCGGATTATATTACCGAAGCAGATAAAATGCTGTGTGCCGGGTATGCCGCAGTGACAGGCTATCGCAATACTAAAAACTACGGGGATAACTGGATCAGCGCCGGGTACGCGCTGTGGTTTTTGCGGGAGAGTGAATTTTTGAACCGCTCCCGCTGGCTGCTGGGCAGCAGCGCGGCTGTGTCCGGTACCGGCTTTGCCTTTACCAATGCTCTGCTGCAAAGACTGGGCGGCTGGCACTATTACCTGTTGACCGAGGATCTGCAGTTTACGGCAGACACGGTGCTCACCGGCGAAAAAATCGGCTACTGCCCCACAGCGGCCGTCTACGATGAGCAGCCGATAAGTTTCAGCCAATCCTGGCGGCAGCGTCTGCGGTGGGTGCGGGGGAGCCTGCAGGTGTGCAGGCAGTACGGAGGCAGGCTGCTGTGGAAGGCAATACAGCCCGGCAAAAGGTCGTTTTCTGCTCGGTGGGGCTGTTTTGACATGCTGATGGCTACCATGCCCGCTTTTTTGCTCAGCCTTACCGGTGTGGTCTGCAATTTTTGTGCGGCAGGGGCAGCCCTGATCACCGGACAGGGAGTTGAGGGAACTGTAATCTCGCTGGCGCAGCTGCTGGGTAACAGTTATCTGTTTATGCTGGCGCTGGGGGTCTATACCGTTTTGTCCCAGTGGCAGAGGATTAGAGCTTCTGTCACGCAAAAGCTTTGGTACACCTTGACCTTTCCGCTGTTTATGATGACCTATATTCCCATAGCTGCGGCAGCGCTGTTTTGCAGGGTACAGTGGAAGCCCATTGCGCATACCCGCACGGCATCCGGTATTTCAGTATAATTGGAGAAACAACCTAAAATAGCTTGAGATTGTGCAAATCATACAATATATAATATATTTAGTTGTACAACTGCACAAAACCGTATTGGTGAAATGCACAAAGATTGGACAATAATTTTATGCAAAATAACGATATAGCCATTGACAACCGAATGAAAATGATCTATAATATGCTTGTCCGATAAAGAGAGAAGTACGGTGGGGTCTGGAAGCTGCCGTACACAGAAAGATCACATAAGGAGGATCTGCACCATGTTTATGGAAAAGAAGAACGACATTGAACTGAACGACGTCAGCATTGAAGATTTCACCGCTGCTATCAATGAGTGCAAGGGTGATGTTTTCATGGTTACCGCTGAGGGTGATCGGCTGAACCTGAAGAGCAAGCTGTGCCAGCTGATCGGCTTTGCCGCACTGATCAAGGGCGGTACCGTAACCCGTGCCGAGGTGGAATGTACCAATAAGGAAGACGAGGCCCGTCTGTTCCGGCTGAACTTGTTCGGCAAAGAGAACTAAGCTTTCTCAGAAAAAACTTTGCGCACCCAAAGCCGTTGTCGCGGACCGCAGATATGCGGACGCGGCGCGGCTTTTTGCTTTATACACGTAAGGAATGCTGTTTTGCATTGCTTTTGAAAAAAAGAGGGCCATTTGCGCACTTTTTGGCGGTTTATCGCGAGAAAAGACAAAAATGCCCTTGATAAAAACGGTAAAACCAAGTATAATAATCTGTGGTCGACAAAACCCCAATGAAATATAAATAAAGGAGAGATCATCATGAACTATTCTCATGAAGTTGAGCAGATGTGTCCGCTGACCAAGGGCCCGCATCATGGCCCGGCTCCCATTCCAGAGGAGGGTCAGTGGGTCAAGGCTTACCAGATCAGCGACATCAGCGGTTATACCCACGGCATTGGTTGGTGTGCCCCCCAACAGGGTACCTGCAAGCTGTCCCTGAACGTGAAAAACGGTATTATCGAAGAGGCTTTGGTAGAGACCATCGGCTGCTCCGGTATGACACATTCCGCTGCTATGGCAGGCGAAATTCTGCCCGGAAAGACCCTGCTTGAGGCACTGAACACCGACTTGGTGTGCGATGCCATTAATGTCGCTATGCGCGAGCTGTTCCTGCAGATCGTTTACGGTCGCAGCCAGACCGCTTTCTCCGATGACGGTCTGCCCGTGGGCGCAGGTCTGGAGGATCTGGGCAAGGGTCTGCGTAGCATGACCGGTACCATCTTTTCCACCAAGGCAAAGGGTGTCCGCTATCTGGAGCTGACCGAGGGCTACATCAACAAGTTGGCCATCGACGAAAACGGAGAGGTCATCGGCTATCAGTTTGTCCGTCTAGGCAAGATGATGGAAGCCATCCGTCACGGTAAGGATCCCAAGGAAGCTTACGAGAGCAACATCGGCACCTACGGCCGGTTTAAGCCCGAAGACGGTGCGGTCAAGTACATTGACCCCCGTGAAGAATAATCAGGAGGGAGTAGAATTATGGCAAAGTTTGAAAGTCAGGATCGTCGTATGCCCAAAATTGAGGCTTGCCTGAAGGCCAACGGTCTGGAGAGCCTGGATGCCTGCCGTGAGATGCTCCTTTCCAAGGGCATTGACTGCGAGGCTATTGTTAAGGGCGTGCAGCCCATCTGCTTTGATAACGCTGTCTGGGCATACACCCTGGGCACTGCTATTGCCGTTAAGCGCGGCCTGAAGAATGCTGCTGACTGTGCAGCTGCCATCGGTGAGGGCCTGGAGGCTTTCACCATTCCCGGTTCTGTTGCCGAACAGCGTGCTGTCGGTCTGGGCCACGGCAACCTGGGTGCCATGCTGCTGCGTGACGAGACCCAGTGCTTCGCTTTCTTGGCAGGTCACGAATCCTTTGCTGCCGCTGAGGGCGCTATCGGTATTGCCCGTACCGCCAACAAGGCCCGCAAGACGCCCTTGCGTGTTATCCTGAACGGTCTGGGCAAGGATGCCGCCTATATCATCAGCCGTATCAACGGTTTCACCTATGTGGAGACCGATTACGATTTCAAGACCGGCGAGCTGAAGATTGTCCGTGAGGTTCCCTTCTCCAAGGGCGAGCGTGCGGCCGTTAAGTGCTACGGCGCCAACGACGTGCTGGAGGGCGTTGCCATCATGAAGAAGGAGAGCGTTGAGGTCTCCATCACCGGTAACTCCACCAACCCTAC
>DCHC01000063.1 GCA_002314755.1 Faecalibacterium sp. UBA1762
TTACACCATTATACAGACTTGGTCAGCAGTTTTCGAGGAATGCGTTTTATTTTTGTAAGGTATTTGAACATTTTTTGATTTCCTGTCTGGTTACCGGATTATCGGTTTCATTTTTTCGTTTTTTTAGTCGGTAGGTAAAAAAGAATTTTGCCATCATCACGGCCTGCTCCGGTTTTTGACATAGCAGAGCTTTCCCATCAGTATTCCGCTGTGTATATGCCCGGAAAAGCGGCTCATAAGCAAAAGCGGGGTGAGCCTCATAGACCTCCATTTCCGCAAGCCCCATTTTACCATGACCGGCAAGAATCTGAACGGACAGGGTATCTGTCTGTAAAGCCGGTATGGAAACCACTGTAACAGAGCCGTTTTCTGCTGGCTCAAGCTCCCGGCAAAAGCTTCCCACAGTAATGCGAAGCCGGGAAATATGATTTTCCTTGCAGCAGTTTTCAAAAAGTCGGATTTCCGACACGGTAATCTTTTCCGGAAAATGTACCGTAACCCGCTTTTTCTCATCGGCTTGCTCCGGCGTCCAGCAAAAATCCGCCTCATCGGAAAAAGGGGTTTCATCCCGTAAAATCTGCTGTGTGCCGTACTCCATAAAATCGTGGAGAGCCGCGCCGTTTCCAGAGCTGACAACAACCTTTGCCGACAGCATGCGATTATCCGTCGGTCGGAACCAGTATACGGCGTCGCCGTTGATCACCCGCTGCAGCTGGTACCAGGCAGTGGTAAGAGAGTGGTTACAGGCGGCGTGATAAATAATGTTATCCTTCAGCAGCCTGGTGCGGGTCTCCGGTTCCGTCTCCAGCCGGATCCGGTCAGACCAGTTCAGACCGGGGCAGTCCATATCGTGGAGCGTACCAGCATATTCCCGCGGGCCGAAAGTCACTGTCGGCAGCATGGGTACACGGTAATAATCTCGCGGTCCGTACCAGACGCCTTCATGAATGCTTTTGGTCAAAATGAGCGGTCGGTACTGCGGGTTTTCTCGCAGCAGCTCTCCCATACACCGGGCAAAAAGCAGGCTGGTCGCCCGGTGATCGGGGTGAGCATCAAATTCCGGCGCAATCAGCAGCTCCGGCAGTAAAAACGCCAGCAGCTCTTTCAGGTCGGTCTTCAGATTTTCCCGGGTGAATTCCCGATGTACGCCATGGCGAGCATAACAAAATTCCGGGTGTTCGGGGATGCTGTTGGTGTGCGTTTTTCCCAGCAAGGAAACCGCGGGATCTGCTGAGGTGTAAATGTGGGCCCCGTTCTGCCATTCGTTGGCGTAACCGAGAAAAATGATATGGCTTTCCGCTACGCCCAGTACCCCGCCTGCGGCAATAGCCTCCCTCAGTCTCCGATTTCCGATGGCGGCAAGGTGGTCGCCGTTGGTGACATATGCGATAAAAACCTCTATATGCTGTTTTCGCAGACTTACAATCAACTGACCGGCCAAAGTAAGCTCATCATCCGGATGAGGTGCAAGAATCAGCGCTTTTTTAATCGTCATTCCGCAGTTCCCTCATCACACTGTCAAACTGAAGAGCAGTATGCTCAACTGAAAAGCGTTCGGCGTTTTTAAACGCTTCGCAAATCATTTTCTCCCTTTTTTCCTCGTTTTGAACGGTCTGTACGGCCTTAATGATAGTTTTGCGCAGACCCTCTGTACTGTTATCGGTATTCAGAAAGCCGTTTACACCGTCACAAAGAATCTCCGGTATACCGCCTACGGCATTGGCTACGCAGATACATCCATGGGCCATAGCCTCCACCAGTGCAAGCCCAAAAACCTCGGTTTTGGAGGGGTAGACGAAGATATCCGCTTTTTGTAAAAACGGCGTCACATTTGTCTGAAGACCGCGGAGAGTGACACGGTCCTCCAGCCCCAGTCGTTTCGTCTGCTCCTCCAGACGGGTGCGCTCGGTTCCGTCGCCTGTAATTTCAAGCACAAAATCGGTCTCCTCTTTCAGCCCCGCAAGGGCGTCCAAAAGCCGATCAACCCCCTTGGTGAAGATCAGCCGTCCCACATAGGCAACAGAAAGCGGGTCTGACGGCTTTTTGACAGATGCCCTGCCGGAATTCAGCATTTCTCGCCTGATGCCGTTATAGATAATATCGCACTTTTTTCATCCGGAGCAAACACCTCTCGGTAGGAAACAAGCCCTGCTTTGGACACAAAAATCAGGCGGTCAGCTTTTTGGACCGTGCGGGCAAGCAGAAAGGTTCGTACGGCTTTTTTCAGCCGTCCGTACTGGGGATAATCAATTTCCGGCGTGTAGCAGTGATGTATCATGGCAACGGTTTTTTTATTGGGCAAAAGTAGCCGCAGACAGAGAAAATAAAACTGCAAAAAGGGGTCGTCATTGTGTATTACAAGAATATCCCGATCCCTGGCCGCCTCTCTTAGCCGTTGCAGTTTTTTCAGCGAAAGTCTGTTTTCATCCTCCGGACCGGATACCTGGTATTTCTGTTCCAGAAGTTGTTCATAGACAGTGCCTTTTCCCGATAAAAAGGCGAAGGAATGGTTACACGCCGATATCTCGGCCATATTCCGCAGCAGCACCTCTATACCGCCGATTTCCCCGGCGGTAAGCAGATGCAGAATCTTCACTTTTGGTTTTGCTGTGTCGGGCATGATTGCTTTTGTACCTCACAAAACAGATTGATCAGCTTTTGATAGTGGACATCCGCCCCATAAAGCGTTTCAAGGGAGCTTCTTCCGTTTTCGCCCAGCCGTTTCACCAGCGCATCATCGTCCAGCAGGCGAATCCTGTCCCGCAGTTCGTATTCGTTCCCCGGCGCAAACAAAAGCCCGTTTTCTCCGTCATGAATAATTTCCGGCAGGCTTCCGATCCGGCTGGCGATGACCGGCTTGGAAAAACGGAAGGATTCTGGAATGGTGTTGGGCAGATTTTCATACCAAACGGACGGCACAATGCTGAAGCGGGCACCGCGAATCCAGTGTTCCAGCTCCTCCCCCTGCTTCATACCTGCAAATTCAATGTTGGTCAGTTTTTCCTCGCGCACCCGGTGCTTCAGACGCTGCGCCTCCGCGGTGGTGTCGTCGCCCACGATTTTCAGTGTCCGGTCGGGCATCTGGCTGTAGGCACGAATAACGGTTTCTACATCTTTTTCTTCGGATATTCGCCCGAAATAAAGACCGTATGTACCGACCGGGCAGCTCGTGTCATGGGGCTGCTGCACGGTGAAGGTGGGGATATGGCGGATTTTTTTCGCAGGGAAACCGTTTTGTATCAACTTGGTCTTCATAAACGCGGTAGGTGTTACAAAGGCGTCTACCTGATCATAGATTTTCATCAGCCGGTGCAGACGCATGGAAAAAACTCGGATAGCAGAAGCGGCAAGGCTGTGCTTCACGCATCTGCGGCGGATGCAGCTGAAATAGCCGCGGGACAGGCAGTCCTCGCAGACTTTTCCTTTACATAAAAAATCAAACCGCGGACAGAGCAGAAAAAAATCCGACAGGCGCAGCACAACGGGAACACCCAGCTCCTTTGCGCCGGTGATAACACTGGGGGAGAGCTTGTTGACAAAGTGAATGATGTATACGATATCCGGCTTGATCTCCCGAATTTCCCGCTGAATCGCTTTTTTCACCTCAAGAGAATAGCAGCTTCTTGCCACAAGCTGCAGAACGGTTTTCGGATCTTTCCGGTATTCCTCGTAATAGACAGCGTTCCTTCCGCCCACAGGCTCGACAAAATAGCGGGAAAAAGGTGTGTCCTCGTTTTTATCGCCTTGAACGGAAAAGACAGAGACCTCGTGTCCCTCCTGTTCCAGCTTTTCCATAATGCGGAACATATATCGTTCCGGCCCGCCGGAGACGAAAAAACGGTAATTGACAATCAGTATTTTCATATCAAAAAGTTTCGGTCAGCGTTTCTTTGACCGGATTTTCTCCGTCAGTTTCTTTTTGAGTTCGCGGGTAAAGGGAAGGTATCTTTTTACGGTCAGCTTGACCCGCTCAGAGAGGGCCAGCGTTTTAAAATGCGGACAGTGAAGCATGCCCGGATAGTCTTGCATAACCTTATACTTCCGAAACTGGTACCCGTCAATGGCCGCCCGGAACAAAGCGTGAAACCTGCCAAGCGAGTATTCGTCGGCGCCCTCCAGCATCCGGATTCTGGTATCGTACTGGCTGCTGGCCTCCTCTGGAGAAAGCATTAAAAAATTGCTGGACCAGGAGCCGGCCGTGTGCAGGCGGTACACCGACATCACATCTGCGAAATAGTGAATTTTACCGCATAATGTAAGATAGATGGCGATGGGATAATCCTCAAGGCCTAAAATACTGAAAACAAAAGCGGGCGCGGTCTTCATGAGCTCAGCCCGACACAGAAGTGATGAGGTATGGTAGGACTGTCCACCGTTCATAACCACATCCTGCAGGGCAAGATCCCTTTCCTCCCGGACAAAGTTGTCGCACTCTTCTCCGCTTAGGCAGTCGTAGATTCGGTTATTGTGGGTGCAAGCTACATAGTCCGGGTGTTTCTCCAGAAAATCGGCAAGCTTCTGCAGTTTGTTTTCGTCACTCCAGTAGTCATCCCCCTCGCAATAGGCAATATACTTGCCTCGTGCCGCGGGCAGAATGTAGGCAGTAGAGGCCCGGATGCCCTTGGATAAGATGTTTTCTGTCTGAAAAATCGGCCGGATGATATCCGGATATTTTTCGGCGTACTCTCGAATGATTTCCGTGGTACCGTCGGTTGAGGCATCGTCATGGACAATCACCTCAAAGGGAAAGTCGGTTTTTTGACCGACAAAGCTGTTCAGTGCGTCCCGGATGTATTCTTTGTGATTGAATGCCAGACAGCTGACGGTGACAAGAGGAAGTGTTTTATCCATATGTATAGCCATTCCTTTTATTAGCTTTCTGCTTTTTCGGCTTTTCGCCGAAGTATTCTGCCGTACTGTGCTGTCCGGTGCACTGCCAGCTGCATAATCAACCCCCGGCGAATCCCCAGATATCGGCAAGCTGTCCGGAAGGAGATTTGCTTGATCGCGCAGAGAATTTTTTGGTATTCCTCCGGGTATTCTTCTGCTCCGTGCGGTGTGCACAGTAACTGACGGAGCAGATAGTAACCTCGCAGAGAAAGATGGATTTCCGCCGGCTTTATCTGTTCGGGAAATGCCTGCCTGCAACGCTGTAAAATCAGTCCTGCCGCAGAAAGATCCGCCATCTTGCGGGGTGAAAACCCCCCGCTGACCAAAGAATCACCCCGCATAACATAATGGTATAACGGCTTGCCGACCTGACAGCAGACAGTACAGTTCTGAAAAGCCTCCCATACGAAGGGGGTGTCTTCTCCATACCGAAGCTCCCGGGCAAAGCGTACCTTGCCGATGACCGAAGCAAGAAAAAGCTTGTTCCAGACAAAGCTATACACCTGCCCGTCGTTCTTCAGTAGATGCTCCGAAGCCTCTTTCGACCGAATGACCCCATCAGGCAGGGACAAAATCCGGATCTCACCGGTTTCAAATTCCTGACAGACCGCGCACTCCGCAAGTTGTGAACCGGTGGCTGTCAGCTTTTGCAGCATCGTCTCCAAAAAATCCGGTTCCACCCAATCGTCAGAGTCGATAAAGCTGATATACGCCCCGGTTGCCGCATCAAGCCCGGTGTCCCGTGCGCCGGCAAGCCCTCTGTTTTCCTGATGAATGACCCGAATACGGATGTCCCGCTGTTTCCAAAGGTCGCATATCTCCGGGCTGCGGTCGGTGGAGCCGTCGTCCACAAGAATGATTTCCAGGTTTGAATAGGTCTGTTTTACAATTGCCGCAAGGCAACGGTTTATCCGGTCTTCCACCTGATAAACCGGAACAATAACCGATAGTAGCTGTTGATTCTTCATCCCTTTTTGTGTTCTCCGTACAGTACTTTCATTTATTATAACAGATTTAAGTGCTTTTTCAATCTTTATTCACGGAAAAGAAACCTGCTTTTTTCAAAGAGGCAAAAGAATTCGCTGCCTGACGGTCATGCAGTTTTTGTTTTGGCAGATCGGTTCAAACATTGACAAACTGCGGGTTATGATATAAAATAAGATGACTCTTTAGGCCTATATCACGCTGAAAATAGATTATGTAAGGATTGGTGAATGCAATGTCTGAAAAAAAGACCCGTACCCGTTTTGCCCCCAGCCCCACCGGCTATATGCATGTGGGCAACCTGCGCACTGCGCTATATGCCTATTTAAAGGCCCGTTCCGACAACGGTACCTTTATTCTGCGTATTGAAGATACCGACCAGGAGCGGTATGTGGAGGGCGCGGTAGATATTATTTACAACACCTTGCGCCAAACCGGGCTGACATGGGATGAGGGCCCCGATATCGGCGGCGACTACGGCCCCTATGTGCAAAGCGAGCGTATGGGTGTTTTTAAGGGCTATGCCGAGCAGCTGGTCCGCGAGGGCAAAGCCTACTACTGCTTTTGTGATGAGCAGCGGTTGGAGGAGGTCCGTACCATTCAGAAGGCCAGTGGTCAGACCCCCCACTACGACGGTCACTGCCGCAACCTGACCCCGGAGCAGATTCAGGAAAAGTTGGATGCAGGCGTGCCCTATGTCATCCGCCAGAAGATCCCCACCGAGGGCACCATCGGCTTTGACGATGAGGTTTACGGCCATATCGAGGTGGATGTCACCACGCTGGATGACCAGATTCTGCTGAAGACCGATGGCATGCCGACCTATAACTTTGCCAATGTTGTGGATGACCACCTGATGGGCATCACCCATGTTATCCGCGGGAACGAATACCTTTCCAGCACCCCCAAGTACAATCTGTTGTACAAAGATTTCGGCTGGGATATTCCTACCTACATCCACTGCCCGCCGGTTATGAAGGACGCGCAGAATAAGCTGTCCAAGCGGAACGGGGACGCCAGCTACCAGGATCTGATTGCCAAGGGCTACCTGTCCGAGGCTATCCTGAACTATATCCTGCTGTTGGGCTGGAGCCCCAAGGGCGAACAGGAGATGTTTACTCTGGACGAGATGATCGCCAACTTCTCCACCGACGGCATCTGCAAGAGTCCTGCGATCTTTGACCCGGAAAAGCTGCGGTACCTGAACGGCGAGTACATCCGCAAGCTGACCCCGGAGCAGTTCTATGAGGCGGCTCTGCCTTATATGGACCAGACGATCCATGTACCCTGCGATAAAAAACTGCTGGCTGAGCTGCTGCAAAAGCGCACCGAGGTGCTCAATGAGATCCCGGAGCAGATTGATTTTATCGATGAGCTGCCGGAGTATAGCAATGAGTTGTATGTCAGCAAGAAAATGAAGACCAATCCGGAAAACTCCAAGACCGCACTGGAGCAGGTGCTGCCGGTTTTGGAGGCGATCCCAGAGACAGAGTGGAACCAGGAGAATATTCACGGCAAACTGTTCGGCTTGATCGAGAACCTGGGCGTGAAAAACGGCTTGATTCTGTGGCCGCTGCGTGTGGCAGTATCCGGCAAGCAGTTCACCCCGGGCGGCGGTATCGAGCTGGCTGTTGTATTGGGCCGAGAGCAGACCCTGGCGCGTATCCGCAAGGGCATTGCACAGCTATAAAATCGAAAAAGCTTATTCGTACAGAGCCTTTCCCGCACAGGGGAAAGGCTCTGCTTTTTTCGGCCCTTTTCTTGACAAGGCGTTTGGCTGGGAGTATCATATAACCATGCTGTTCCACATGATTTGACGGCTTCCCTTACAAAAAAATTCTTTTTTAACAGTCAGAACAGACGGCTTACCGGCCCAGAACGGATGAGGAATATTATGCATACAAAGCTGCCGTTTACCCTTGCCCAGGTGCAGGAGTGGAAAAAAGAATATCCGACTCCGTTTATCCTGTATGACGCGGCCGGAATCACGGCGGCGGTTCGTCAACTGCAACAGGCATTTGCCTGGAACCGGGGATACCGGGAGTATTTTGCGGTAAAGGCAACCCCAACCCCTGCGGTTTTGCGTTTGCTTTCCACCTTGGGGTGCGGTGCGGACTGCGCCTCGGTGCCGGAGATCATCCTGGCACAGGCCAGCGGGTTGACCGGAAGGAAGATTGTATTTACCTCTAATCAGACCCTGCCGCAGGAGTATGCCGAGGCGGTTTTGTCAGGTGCGATCGTCAACCTGGATGATATCACCCAGATTGACCGTTTGGAGCAGGCGGCCGGCATTCCCGAAACGGTTTGCTGCCGATATAATCCGGGCAAATTTTCCGGAGAGGGCAAATTTATCGGCACGGCATACGAGTCCAAGTTTGGTATGACTCCGGCGCAGCTGCTGCAGGCCATGGCTATTTTGCGTGATAAGGGTGTAAAGCATTTCGGTATTCACGCCATGCTGGCAGGCAATACGCTGGAGCCGGATTATTACCCCCGTCTTGCACAGGAGTTGTTCGGTACTGCTGTTACGGTACGCCAGCAGCTGGGGATTGCGGTGGAGTTTGTGGATCTGGCAGGCGGAATCGGCATTCCCTACCGGCCGGAGGAAAAACCGGTGGATATTCTTGCTGTCGGAGAGGGAGTCCGGCAGGTGTATGAAAAAATGCTGACGCCGCTGGGGCTGACACCGGCAATCTATACCGAACTGGGGCGGTTTGTCACCGGTCCCTATGGGTATCTAGTTACTCGGGTAATCGGTGAAAAACACACCCATAAGGAGTATGTGGGGGTGGATGCTACCGCGGCCTGCCTGCTGCGGCCCGCAATGTACGGGGCGTATCACCACATTACCGTGTTGGGTAAGGAGGACACGCCCTGCGAAAAGGTAGTGGATGTGGTGGGCTCACTGTGCGAAAATAACGATAAATTTGCAGTGGATCGCCTTCTGCCCCGTGTGCAGCCGGGGGATATTCTGGTCATTCAGGATGCCGGAGCACACGGACATTCTATGGGCTACAACTATAACGGTAAGCTTCGCTGCGCAGAGCTGATGCTACAGGAGGGCAAGGTCCGGTTGATCCGTCGGGCACAAACCCCGGAAGACTACTTTTCCACCTTGGATATCGATGAGCAGTTCATGGCAGCCCGTAAGGATAAACGGTAAACGGAAGGATTCTGACAGGAAACACAAGGAGACAAAATATGAGAGAGTTTTTAAATGAGGCATTGTTTGGTATTCAGCCCAGTGCCATCCGCAAATTTTCCCAGTTGGCCAAAGAGACACCGGGATGTCTCTCCCTGACGCTGGGCGAGCCGGATTTTGCTACGCCGCTGCCTATTTGTGAAGCGGCAAACCGTGCGATGCTGGCAGGGGATACCCATTATATTGCCAACAGCGGTTCTATGGAGCTACGTAAAAAAATCGTGGGTTTTGAAAAAGAAAAGGACGGGCTGGACTACGCGCCTACCGAGATCGTCATTACGACAGGCGCAACAGAGGCGCTGTTTACCGCCTTTTTTACCGTGCTGAATCCGGGGGATGAGGTGATCATTCCCACCCCCGCCTTTGTTCTGTACGAGGGTATTACTCGGGTTTGTCGGGCCACGCCGGTCTTTCTGGATACGGCAGAGGACGGTTTTCAGATCAACCGCGCAAAGCTGGAGGCACTGATTACACCCAAAACAAAGGCAATCATTCTGAACACTCCCAACAACCCCAGCGGCTGCATCTACAATCAGAACAGTCTGCAAATTCTGCATGATGTTCTGCAGGACAAACCGATCTTTATTCTGTGTGACGATGTGTACCGGCAGCTGGTATATAGCGGGGAATATCACTCCCTTGCGGAGTACACCGATCTGCGTAAGCAGTTGATCGTGATTCAAAGTTTCTCAAAGCCCTATGCCATGACCGGCTGGCGTATGGGGTATCTGATGGCGGACGGGGAGATCATGGACCGTCTGGAGCTGGTGCACCAGTTTGTGGTGACCAGTACGCCTGCACCCTTCCAAAAGGCCTGCGAGGAGGCACTGGAGTATGACCCGAAGGAGTTTTTGGAAAGCTACCGTCGGCGTAGAGACCTTGTTGTGGGCAGATTACAGCAGATGGGACTGTCGGTCACGGTGCCGGAGGGAGCGTTTTATGTGTTCCCTTCTATTGAGAAATTCGGTCTGGATTCCATGACCTTTTGCACCCGGTTGGTACAGGAGGCCGGGCTGGCGGTCACACCGGGTAGCTGCTTTGGGACGGAGGGCTATATCCGGTTGAGTTACTGCACATCAGATGAGATTTTGACTGCGGCGATGGACCGTCTGGAGGGTTTTGTCAAAAAATTGGAGCAGTCAAGATAAGTCGGTCGGGATATTCCGGCTGTCTGAAAGAGAAAATAGGTGAAAGTTTTTAAAAAATAGCAGAAACGGCATATTTTGGTAACTTCATTGCTTGACGGAGTCTTTGTTTTGTGGTATCTTAATATGGTATAAAGTTATTATATTGTCGTTTTTCGTAAGAAAAGCCGGGTTTAACGGTCGTTTCTTCGGCGAAAGGGCAGGCGAGAGAAGGTCAGGAAAGCTGACAGGCAGTTCCTGCCGGACTTTCAGATGCAAAACGCAGAAGTTTTGTAAATACCGAAAAGGGTCATGTAACGGAATGAAGGGTTATTTCGGAAGTGTTCGTTTCTTTAAAAACTTAATACTACTTGTCATTATTGTGGCAATTGCCGTTCCCACTGTGATAGCGTTTAACAATGGCTCTCAGGTAAAACAGGCCGTGGCCCATGCGGCAGAGCTGGATGCCCTGTTGCTGGAGATGCAGAAAAAAGATGCCATGGTTCAGTCCCGTGAGGTTATTGAGGAAGCGCAGTCAGAGATGGAGGAAGAAGAACCCGAAGAGCAGCAGAAGCTGGAACAGTCCCCCAGCGAGATTAATTACCAGACTCTTTACCCTGATTTCTATGCGCCGCAACCCCTGCAGGCAGATACAATCAGTGAGAAGACGATTTATTTGACCTTTGATGACGGCCCCTCAGAGCGGACCGATGAAGTGCTCGCGATTTTGGCGGAAAAGAATGTTAAGGCAACTTTTTTTGTAGTCGGCAAGGAAGATGAGGCCTCGTTGGCGCGGATGAAGGCGATTGTGGATGCCGGTCATACCATCGGCATGCACAGTTACAGTCATAAATATGCACAGATTTATGAATCAGTTGAGAACTATCTGGACGATATGTATCAGCTGTTTGTTCTGATTAAAGAGGAGACCGGTGTTACGCCTACGGTGTTTCGGCTACCGGGCGGCAGTATCAACGCATATAATTCCGCGGTATATCAGGAGATTATTGCCGAGATGCTACGGCGCGGTTTCGTCCCGTATGACTGGAATCTTTCCAGTGAGGACGCTGCCAGCAACGGTCCTACCAGTATACAGATTATCTCCAACGTGACCAGCCGCGCAGCCAAGGTTAGCCGCGGTATTGTGCTGATGCATGATTCTGTTACCCACACTGCTACGGTGGGCGCGTTGGCAGAGACTGTGGATCAGCTGAAAGAGATGGGGTACTCTTTTGCTGCGTTGACCCCAGAGGTTCGCCCCATGCTATTTAGTTATACATCATGACGCTGCCGTTAAGGGATGGCTGTGTACATGAGGATAGGAGATGGGTATTATGAGCGCGAAACAAAATTTTAACAAAGCAGTCTACGATATGTTTGGCGTAGGCAAAGAGGAGGAAAAAAACATGACATCCAACAACGAGAACGCAAAACAGGCCGCTGCAGCACAGGCTGCTGCACCCGCTACTCCGGTGACAGTAGTGCATACAGCTACCGCAGCCAACAAGCTGACCTATTTGGCGGCAGGCGCTGTTTTGGAAGGTACCCTGCGTGTGAAGGGCGATATTGAAATCGCCGGTGAGCTGAAGGGCGAGCTGATCAGTGAAGGTAATGTGGTGCTGCGTTCCAACCTGAACGGCAATGTCACTGCTCAGCAGCTTTCTATGGTTGGCTGCGCTGTAGTAGGCGATATCAAGGTTGGCGGACTGGTTTTGCTGGATGAGAAGTCTTCTATTCAGGGCAATCTGTTTGTGGATTCTATCGAGTGTGCCGGTCGGATCAAGGGTGATATCACTGCCAAGGGTCACTCTGCTTTCCACTCCGGTGCGAGGATGGATGGCAATGTCACCACCAATACTTTTACCGTTGAGCGCGGTGCAGTCCTGTCCGGTTGCATCAAAATGGGCGGTTTGGACGACGGCGCCGAAGAGTAATTGTTTCGATCATACTTTTTAGGGCGGGTGCGCAGAGTTTGCGCATCCGCTTTTGTGTTAAAGAAAGCCGTACCGATCAAACTGATCGATACGGCTATATTTCGTCTGGTTGGTTTTACGGCTGGACATCCTGATACTCGGCCATAATCTCCAGCGTCTCACAGCTGTCAAACATACAGTTGAACCAAAAGTTCGCCTCGGCATCCGGGGTGTTCATCCAGTGGGTGGGAATCTGACCGTTTTCGTGCTGTACACGGGTCAGTTGGTCGGCCAAAGCCTTTGCTTTTGCCAGATACAGACTTCCGCAGCCGGCCTTGTACAGTGCCAGGAAACCCCGCAGAATGGTGCTGGTGGAAGCATCGATGGGCACATACCAGCCGTACTGTTCCAGGCCGCAGGGGGTGTGCCACAGACTGGTGTCGTAGCCGGGCAGATCGTCCGGTGCGGAATGCATCCAGGGATATGGACGGTTCCAAATGACAAACTGGTCCTCTACAAACCGCATCAGCTCTTTCGCCTGTTCCATACACTCCGGCTCATCCTTATGGAACTCGGCATAGTAGCAAGCCAGGGACATAGGTCCGTAGTGGGTCAGGTTCATATAGTTAGTAGAAAGCGGGCTGTCCTCAAACTGACCCTCCCAGTTATAGGTTGCCAGCTGAGTTTTCAGCACATAGTCAATGGACTTATCCATCAGCTGCTTCCAGCACTCGTCGCCGGTACGCTTGTACAACTTGGACAGGAACGGGACAATGGAATCCAGGGGGGAGATATAGTTTTCGGTCAGATGTTCGCCGGTCTCGGTAGAACGGACCAAATACCAGCTGCCGTTCAACTCAACGGTGTTTTTGTAGTAGTTACCGATCTTCAAAGCCTCTTCCAAATACTTCTTCTCACCGGTAACCTCTTCCAGATCCAGATAGATGCCGCCTGCACGGGGCGGATAGGTCATCATCATGGTGCCCATGTGGGCCTGCGCCGCATGGTAGTTAGGGGTATCAATGCCATAGGCGATGGGATCGGGACAGAAATCCAAATGGTAGGTGGGAGGCAGATCAGGCAGCCCCACATTGCCGCGGGGGGTAATGCTGATCAGATAGTCGGCAGAGTTGACGGCAACCCTCAGGGCGTCCTCGGCATCCTCGGGGCAAAGACGTGCGTAGGAGAGCATTGCTTCGACTAATGCGCCGATCATTTTGGTGGGATAGATGTTCAGATCATAGGTGGGGTCGGGGGTGCCCTCTTTCAGCCAATGCTGGATAAAGCTTTGGGACATAGCGTATTTATATGCCTTGATAGCGCTTTCCTTATAGCTGCAGGCAGCAGGCGGGGTGACACCCGGAAACGGTGCCGACCGGAAGAAGGTACGGGCGCCAACCGTGGCGTACTCGGTACCGTCCTCCCGCAGTGCGGTGACGGTCAGCTTTACTACGCCCTCGGGCAGCTGGGCCCAGATGGGGGTCAGCAAAGCGCAGCAATCGGGTGCTTCAAAGGTGTGAACATCGCCCTTTTCATCCACTGCGGTGAACAGATACCGTTTACAGTCACGAACGGCGGTAAAATGAAAAGCGGGAACATACATAAACATGGTAGATTCAACATTCCAGAAGGGCCGACCGCGTTTGATGCCGTAACGGGTGGAGGTCTCCGGATTGCAGCACTCGTCAAAGGCGAGTTTTGCCAGTTCTTGAGCAGTCATAAAAACCTCTTTTTCGGTGCGGATGCCGAGCATTATGAAACAGATCCGCAAATTATTATCTGTTTTCTATAGTATAGATTGTTCCAACAAAAATGTCAAGACGGGGGACAATTGTACGGAATGGATGGAAAATATCACAAATAATTGAAGCAGATGATCCGGTCTGTACATTCAGCGAAGTAATGGATCACATTGATCTGAGTAAATATTTTGCAGGGAAAGGCTGCAGAATGGGTCGCCCGAAATGTGATGCCGTGAGAATGCTGAGAATCATCCTGTTTGCGTTTATGGTGTGATTGTTGCGCTCATTTTCGGGAAAGTTTTCCACAAATACACAAAATGACAGTAGCATCCATCTGTAGGAGCTACCGCCATTTCATTTAGGACTTATTTTTATAGCCCTTCATAAGTACCGTGTGTATCATTCGGCTTTTTTGAACCTGCAGGCTCAATCCGGCTTTCCAGCAGATGAGAATAAAAAAACTCACCTTATAAAAGGTGAGTTTTTTTGGTGCGCGGTACAGGACTCGAACCTGTGACCCCATGCACGTCAAGCATGTGCTCTACCAGCTGAGCTAACCGCGCATCTGATTTGCAACCTGTAGAGCTTTTCCCTTGGTGCTTGATCATTGTACCATACCGTAGAAAAAAAAGCAAGTCTTTTTTTCATTTTTTTAAAAAAAGCAGCTTTCTGAAAAAGCCAAGAGAGAAAACAAAAAGCTGCCGTCGGAACCGGTTTTGGGTACCGACGGCAGGGTTCAGATTTGCAGAGCACCGGAAAAATGCAGACGGCTGCAAAGCTGGGACAGGGCTTTACTTAAAGGCTTGAAAAGGAGCAGGCACAGAACGAAATTGGCAACGCAGTGGATCAGATCATAGGGAATACCGGCGATCCACCAGGCAAACATACCGGATACTCCGTTGATAAACAGGTACGGTATCGCACAGAAAAAACCGTAAAACAGTCCGAATGCGCCGCACAAAACTGCCCAGAAAAGCGGAGATCTTTGTTTGCGGAACAGAAAGGTCAGCAGTGCCAAAAGCGGCCAGGTGTACAAATACATGATCCACCATAGCCCAAAGCCGAACATGCATCCCTCAAGCAGGGTAAAAATCGGAAGAACAAACAGAACGCGCCACCCGAAAAACAGGGTATACAGAATGATCAGCAGGCTGACCAGCTCAATATTGGGCAGGGCGTTCAAAACGGTTTTTAAGCCTTCTAACATGGCTGCCATCACGCCGATCAGCGCGATATCCCGTGCGCTAATTTTATGGCTCATCTGTCAGGATTTTGCCTCCCTTAGCCAACGGTGTAGACAATGGCAAAGACATCTCCGTCAGCAACAGGCTGCTCGGTAATGCCGTAGTTGCAGTACTCTCCGTTGACAAAAAATCCCCAGTAGGCACCGTTTTCGTTGTAGTCGGCAACCAGACCATTGATGGTATCGATCATGATGCCATAGGTGTTTTCCTCCCCGTGATAGGTTAGACCGTCAGCCTCGTCCATAACCTGCTGCAGATATTCGGCGTCGGTGTGTACCACATACTCTACCGTGTTGCCAATGTCATCGGTCACCTGCAGGGTGACGGTTTTTGCCCCTGCAACAGCCTGCGGCGCAAAATGACGGTAAAGCTGCCAGCCGCCAAAGGCAAGCAGGGCCAGAACCAGTACGGCAATCATGCCTTTCAGAACATTCTTTTTCATAGGGAACCTCTTTCCGGGCTTTTCGCCCTCAGCAAATAGTTTTGCGGTTCAAACAGTTGATTTTCCCGAGATTTCTGCAAAGGAGGCATTGACCTCTGCTGTACAAAAAAGACCCCTTCCACCCGGCAGGCGGAAAGGATCTTCGGTATGCAGAGCATGTTGGCAGTGAAGAGAATCACTCCGTCGCATTTTTCCTCGGCGTACCGGACCAAACCGCGTAGTCCACACAGTACAGAACAGTTGGCAGGTCTTCTGGCTTCGAAGGTCAACGCAGGATCTTCCGCCTTCTCATCGGATTATTCCGACAATGGCTCACCGCATGGTACCGGATCCGTCCGGAACAGGCAACCGCAGGGAAGAGCTGCTATCTTCTTACAGCGACGGGTTCGCACAGGATTTTCACCTGTTTCCCTTTTCACCGGCGCGCAGCTGGGCTGCCGCCGACACCGACAGTTCAAAATCAACGGCAGTATAACACATCCTTACATCGGATGTCAAGATTTATCTTGACAAAACGGTTAACGGACGGCCTGCCCCCTGACGATGGCTTTGTAATAGTCCACGGCGCCGGGCAGGGTGCCGATCTCAATATTTTCATCCAGACCGTGCATCCCCTTTAGCTGCTCGGGACCGTAGCACACGGGTGAAAACCGGACACAATTGTCACAGACATCCCCGTAAAAGCGCGCGTCCGTACCGCCGGTAACCACATACGGCATAATGCCCACTCCGGGGAAAACAGAGGCAATGGTCTGCCTGACCAGCGCAAAGGCGTCCCCCTCCAGATTAAGGGCGGCAGAGGGAGGTGTCTGGGCCACAACCTCGGTCTCCAGCCCGTACCGGGCGGCAAGACGGGTTATTAGCCGGACGCTGTTCTCGTTTGCCTGATGGGGAATAAAACGCAGATTGGCGCAGACACTGGCGGTTTGCGGCAATACATTATAACCGGCAGAGCCGCTTTGCATGGTAAAAGCAATGGTAGTGCGCAGCATAGCGGCAGCCTGAGAGCTGATGGCGGGCATCAGCTTGCAAAGCAGCGGACGGAACAACCACAGATTTCCCAGCACCAGCCTCAGCCCAAAGCCGGAGGCATAGGGTGCAAGACTGGTGAACATGGCGCTGACAGCAGGGGCAAATTTTGCGGTAAAGGGGTTTCGCCTTTCTACCCGGCAGATAAATTTTGCCAACCGGGGGATAGGGGTGTTTTTGCCGGGTGTACTGGAGTGGCCGCCGTTGCTGCGGGCGATGAACCGCAGATCACCATAGCCTTTTTCAAAAATGCCCACCGCGGCAAAATGACCGCTGACCCCGCCCACCGGGTCCTGTACAATGCTTCCGCCCTCATCGCAAAGCATGTACAGATGCACGCCCTGCTGTTGCAGATAGGCGGCAATTTTCGGCGCGCCGTCGCCGCCAATCTCTTCCGTGCAGCTGCTGGCAAGGTAGACGTCGCACTCGGGTACGTACCCCTCCTGCAGCATCTCCTCCACAGCCTGCAGATAGCACATCAGACTGCATTTGGTGTCGCCGGAGCCCCGCCCCCAGACCTTGCCGTCGGCGATGGTGCCGGAGAAGGGCGGGTATTTCCAGGTTCCGGTTGCCTCGACCACATCCATGTGCGCCATCAGCATAATGGGTTTTTTGGCAGATTTTCCCCGCCACTTCAGCAGCAGGTTGCCGTCAATCTCCGTCCTTTCGCACACGGTGAACACAGTGGGGTATAGTCGCTCCAACAACCGATGAAAACTGTAAAATTTATCAATCTGAGGATTGCCCCGTTCCGATACGGTCTCGATCTGAACCATCTGCGAAAGCTTCAGGGCATAGGCGGCCATTCGGTCCTCTTGGTTGGAAAGAGCATAATCGGTGGTTTTATGGGGCATTTTCCGGGTGCGTAGAACCGCAATCAGCAACAGAAGAACCGGGATGGCCAGGACAGCCAACAGGATGTAGATTACCGGCATGACGATTCCTCCTCTGCGGCGCTGTCGGCACCGGCCTCCACAGCGAGAGCGGCTTTTTTCTTGCGGAAATCCAGCCAGGCCTCGGCAATGGTGACAATACCGCTGATGATCATCAGGGTACCCACATTGGCGATCAGACCCGGTACCGCCATAAATAGCACAGTCATTAGAACCAGGGGAATGACAACCCACTTTTTGCCCTTACGGAAATAGGTAAAGGCCATGGCACCGAACAGGGCGGGCACCACATTGTTGAAGGCGGGTTGAAGAACCTCGGCCTCCAGAATCGGCCGCAGGGGAATCAGCAGTAAAACGCCCAGTAGAATGACCAGGGTGGTCACCAGCGAGGAGGCGGCGATGGAAAGGGTGGAGATGATCTCGTTTTCCGGTGTACCCATTTTGGTCCCGGCAATATCGCGGGCGTTGACGGCACAGGGAATTTTCATATTGATCAGGTTGCCGGTGATGAACGCAAGATAACTGCCGCCTGCACCCAGCATGGGGGTGTAGATCAAAAACTCCACAACACAGCTGGGAATGTAGACAACGGCAATCTGAGCAAAGCCCTTTAAAAAGGCACCGTAATCCGGCATGGCCTGCAGAACACTGCCCATGGCAAAGGGGGCGGCAATCAGCAGTATCAGACCGACGGTCAGCCCAAGCCTGCCGATTAAATGCGTACGGCGGTTATAGGCGTCAAAATAGGCTTGTTTTTCAGTGATATTCTCATTCATTGGTACGCTACCCCCTTAAAATACAATGCCGCAGACGACGGCGGCAGTCATACCGATCAGCATACTGCCTGCAATGGAGAAGTTGGACAGCCAAGCCATCTTTTTCTTTTCGGCAAAAAAAGTAAAGACACCCATAGCCGCGGCAGAAAAGACCATGGCAACCAGCTGCAGATATTGTCCGGTGACGGTAAGCCTGCCGTTTTGCAGCTGTACCAGCTGGGCGATATAGCTGCCGGTGTATGCGGAGATCAAGCCCACAAACATGGCGGTCATGGCGTCGTCGGCAAAGCCGGGACCGGCTTTTTTATCCTTTTTGGGGGAGTGCAGTTTGCTACAGTATTTTTTACCGAACAGAATCATACATAGGCAGCCCCATATGATGCCCATGGTCATCAGTAGGGCTATGGTGGAAAAGGCAGTGGTAGTCATCTCTTCGGCAACCAGACCGGAAAGCCCTACACTGCGGGCTGCAATATCGGCCACACTGGTTTCGTAATGCAGTGCGCCTACAACCGAAAGTCGCAGCCAGGGCAGGGGAATGCCCAAAGTGCCGGAGAGAGCAATGACGCCTAGCAGAATGCTGATGCTGGGCAAAACCGTAAAGGTGATGCTGGAGGTGAGCGCGCGCTTTAGCTTAGTGCGGTCCATGCCAATGGCAAGACCGGCTTTCCATGCCCGCATCATCAAAACAGTACTGAACGCAACTACAAACAGGATAATCGCACCGCTGATCAGATACAGAGGGTTGCTGTTAAGAATATCCAGAATTTGCATATGTAAACCATTCCTTTCTTGAACACCTTCTGATCGCTGTCGACCAAAAGGCTTGCTGTGTATCCCATTAGGATAAGTATACAGATATTATAGGAACAGGAAAAAAACTTTGTCAAGTAAATAATCAGAATTACTCTTTTATTTTGCGTAAAATCTGTTAAAATAGAAAAAGATGGGAAACAAATCGGCTGCTGGGATATCGGGACGCAAGCTGCCGGGTTGAGGGTATCTGACAGCGTGTGGAAAGTAAGGAGAACAGGCAATGGATCTGAGTATATTTGAGGTTTTGGGACCGGTGATGATTGGGCCGTCCTCCAGTCATACGGCAGGCGCGGCCCGGCTTGCCCGCGCTGCGGCAGAGATAGCCGCCAGACCGTTTTTTCGTGTGGAATTTGCGCTGCATGGCAGCTTTTTAAAAACCGGTGAGGGCCATGGAACCAGGCTGGCGCTGCTTGCCGGGGCGATGGGCATCGGAGAGGAGGACGAGCGGCTGCGGGATGCTGAACAGCTTGCCCGGGAAAACGGTATTGATTACCGCTTTACTGAGCTGGAGGCCGAGGATATGCCGGAAAATACGGTGCGCATCCGGTTTGATCACATGGACGGCACGGAAAGCAACATTTTGGGCAGCAGTATCGGCGGGGGAAGAATCTGCATCCGCGCTATTGACGGTATGCCCACCGAGGTATACGGCGACGCGCCGACCCTGATTATCCGGCAGGACGATGTCAAAGGCGTGGTCAGCTCCATCACCACCCTGCTTGCGCGGGCGGGTATCAATATTGCAGTCATGCGTGTGGGGCGGCAGGCAAAGGGTATGCAGGCTTTTACGGTGTTGGAGCTGGATGAACCGGTACCCCGGCAGCTGCTGCCGGAATTGCGCGCTTTGCCAGGAATCCGGCAGGTTTGTGTTTTGCAGCTGTAAAAAGGAGAGCTTGGATCAATGTACCATTCTATTGCTGATTTGATAAATCAAGCGCAGACGAGAAAGCTCTCGGTTGCGGAAATTGTACTGGAAAACGAATGTGAGCTGACAGGTAAGACAAGAGAGCAGGTGTTTTATGAGTTGCGCCACCGGTGGAATATTATGCAGGACAGCAGCCTGCGGGCGCTGGAGGTACCCCAGACAATGGTACTGGGTTTAATTAGAGGACAAAGCCAAAAACAGGCAAGTTATACGGCAGGCGGCAATACCTTATGCGGAGAGCTGCTGGGGCAGATTATGGCCAAAGCCCTCTCCTGTTGTGAGGTCAATGCCTCTATGGGTAGAATCTGCGCGGCGCCCACCGCAGGCAGCTGTGGTATTGTACCAGCAGTGGTGGGGGAGATTGCCCGTAGCCGAAATGTGGCGGAAAACACCCTGCTGGACGCATTGCTGGTTGCAAGCGGCGTAGGTGCGGTCATTACCAAAACGGCCACCGTGGCAGGCGCGGAGGGCGGCTGTCAGGCGGAATGCGGCACAGCAGCGGCAATGGCAGCTGCGGCGGCAGTGTTTCTTGCAGAGGGAAGCCCCGACCAGATGGGGCAGGCGGTTGCCATTGCTCTGATGAACTGCATGGGGCTGGTATGTGACCCGGTTGCCGGCTTGGTGCAGCTGCCCTGCTCTTTTCGCAATGCCTCCCAGGCGGTGAATGCCGTGCTGAGCGCGGATATGGCGCTTGCCGGGCAGCAGAGCGTGATTCCGGCAGATGAGGTGGTCAGCGCAATGCTTCGGGTGGGCAAACAACTGCCCCCTGCCCTGCGGGAGACGGCAGAGGGCGGGATCGCCGCTACCCCGACCGGCAAGCAGCTGGCGAAAGAGCTGAAAAATATCTGAGAGGAGAGAGGTACAAATTATGAAAAAAGCAAAGCAACTTCTACGCCTGATTTTTGTGGACGGCCTTACCGGTATGGCAACCGGTTTGTTTGCCACCCTGATTATCGGCACCATTATGCAGCAGATCGGCAATCTGCTGCCGTCCGGCTGGACAGTGGGCGGGGTGGGTGTCGGTCACCTGATTTGGCTGATTGGCAAGGTGGCTATGGTATTGACCGGTGCGGGCATCGGTATGGGGGTCGCGACCAAGCTGAAGACAACCCCTTTGACGGTGTTATCCGCTATGGCAGCAGGGTTGATCGGTTCGTTTGCGTCTAAACTCATCGACGGAAGCATCCTTTCCGAAACAGCATTGCATATCGTGGGAGTTGGCGAACCACTGGGTGCCTTTTTAGCTGCATTGGCAGCGGTAGGTACAGGCAAACTGGTGGCGGGCAATACCCGTGTGGATATTTTACTTACCCCCCTGTGCTGTATTTTGGCAGGCTCTGCGGTAGGTCTGGTTGCCGGGCCGCCCATTTCCGAATTTATGGTCAAGCTGGGCGCACTGGTCAACTGGGGTGTGGAACAGCAGCCGCTGGCTATGGGTATCGTGGTGTCGGTATTGATGGGCATTTTCCTTACGCTGCCTATCTCCTCGGCGGCGATCGGCGTAATTTTGCAGCTTTCCGGTGCAGCGGCGGGTGCGGCAACGGTGGGCTGCTGCTGCAATATGATCGGCTTTGCCGTGGCAAGTTACCGGGAAAATAAAATGGGCGGTTTGCTCGCACAGGGCCTTGGCACCAGTATGCTGCAGATGCCCAACATTGTGCGGCATCCGGCAATCTGGCTGCCTGCTATTCTATCCAGCGCGGTGCTTGGCCCCGTTGGTATTGTGCTGTTGGGTATTACCGGCAATGCCACCGGCTCCGGCATGGGTACGGCCGGTCTGGTAGGCCCTCTGATGAGTTGGCAGACCATGACCGAAACGTTGACCCCCGGCGATACCCTGTGGCGCATTGCGTTGGGGTTGATTATCCTGCCTGCGTTGGTCAGTCTGCTGTTCAGCGAAGTGCTGCGAAAATTGGGTTGGATCAATGCCGGAGATATGAAGCTGGAGCTTTAAGCGTATTATTACATAAGCTATATACCGTTTGTATAATTTGTTAGTAAGAAAAGGAGAAAGCAAAATGAAGGTATCAGGTTATCAGATCAAGATCAGTTATGCAGACGGCAGCCAGGATTGCGCTGCCCTGACACCCGGCAGATGGGCACAGGTCGGCAATGTACAGGCTTTGTTAAAGCAGGAGGGGGAGATTCTTTGCCCGGTGCTGCGCCTGACGGAGGGCACCCAGGCCGCCCCGCTGGATGCGCAGATCGTGATTCGTTTGCCGGCAGATATTTTTAATGATAATCTGGCTTTCTATAACAACGGTTTTGCCACAAATGAGATCACCAATATCCACCGCTGGAAGGATCACCGCGGGGATGCCATGCACGATGTGCTGGTCATGCAAAACGGAAATGAGGAGTTTGGCTTTGGCAATGTGACCGCGCTGCGCTTTTATACAGAGCTGCGGTTTGGCGAGAACGCATTAGTGGAATATGTGGATTTGGAAAACAAACCACTGCCTGCCGAGCAGGAGCTGGCGCTGGAAAAGCTGCTGATTGCAAAGGACGGCGAAAAAGCGGAAGACTTTTTGAGCCGCTGGGCGGATGTGGCTGCCAAACAGATGCAGGCGGATCCGTTGACGATCACCCCGATTGGCTGGTGCAGCTGGTCCTGCTATTACTCCAATGTGGATGAGGAAAAGCTGCTGAGGGTCGCCCGGGAGGTGCCTGCGGTATTGGGTAAAAAATCCGCAAATTTGGTGCAGATTGATGACGGCTGGCAGGAGAGCGACAATTTCCCTGGCAGATATACAGTGGATCTGAACAAATTCCCAAACGGGCTGGAGCCGGTGGCGGATGCCGTACACGAAAAGGGTATGCAGTTTGGCCTTTGGCTGTCGCCGCTGCTGCTATGTGAACATTCCGTCTTTTACTCTGAGTTGAAAAAGTGGGCGCGGGAGGATGTGACCTTGCGTGCCAACGCGGATTGCCATCCCTTTGATCTGGAAAATGAGGAGTATCTGGCTTACCTGACCGAATCCTTTGCCAGGTTGACGGAAAAATATCATGTGGAATACTATAAGCTTGATTTTCTGATGGCCAGCTATCGCAGCTTTATTGAGGATTTCGGCCGCAGGGTCTACGGAAAAACCGATTATATTATCGCGCTGCTCCGCAGGGCATTTGCTGCCATTCGTGCCGGTGTGGGCCCGGATGTGACCCTGCTTGCCTGTGGCGCGCCGGTGCTGGAATGTGCAGGTATCTTTAACGCAGCCCGGATGGCGTGTGATATTATCTGGGGCACGGAGGAAGATAACTCCACCCCCAGCACCTGGACCCTGACCCAGTGGGTCTCCCGCACGGTGCTGTACCGCAACTTCTATCACAAAAAGCTATTTTTAAATGACCCGGACGGTTTGGTCATCCGCGACTGGAATAACGGAGACGGCTTTGACTGCACCTGGTCGGAGGCAAAGCTTTGGGCAACGGCGCTGGCGTTCTCCGGCGGTTCGGTGTTGGTCAATGAGGAGGTCGAACGGTTGGGTCTGCAGCGTAAGCAGTTGTTTGCCCGTCTGGTACCGCCGCTGGAAATTGCCGCCCGTCCGTTACACTTTTTTGAGGAACCGGCTCCTACCCAGGCAATACTGAACTACAGCGAGGATATTGTGTTTGCTGCCTCCTTCCACTGGGGCGATGCGCGGGAGAAGCGAACCCTGCGGACGGCTGATTACGGGATGGAAAAGGCACTGGTTATCCGTTGCTGGGACGGCGCGGTGCTGGGTGTGACAGATACCGTTGAGGAAAAAAAATGCCAGCCCCATTCCGCGGAGATGTATATGCTGCGCAAGGTACCGGAAAAGCCCTGCTTCCTGTTCAGTGATGTGAATGTCTGGGGCGGCGTAGGACACTATTCCGCCGGACTGGGCGAAAACGGCTGGAGTCTGCAGGCAGACGGACAGGTGGACGGTTTGCCGGCAAATGTCTATGCCTGGCTGCCGGAGTGCTGCAAGGAACAAGGCATGGACGAGAATGTTCAGCTGATTGCCGAGCTGCCCGGCGGCAAGCTGGTGCAGCTGCAAAAGGGCGGGGCAAACCCGCTGGTGCCTGTGATGAAATAAACAGAAAATGCCGGGGACAGCCTTGTGTAACCAGAAGACTGTCTCCGGCAATTTTGATTTTGAAATATCACGACGCATTAACTGTGGTGCTTGCGGTAATGAAGAGGGGATACGCCGTACTGTCTTTTGTACAGACGGCCAAAATAGGCATAGTCCCCAAAACCGACCGCGTCCGCAATGTCGGTGATGCTCCGCTCGGTGGTCTTAAGCAGCTTTTTGGCGCGGTGAAGGCGACGACGGCGCAGATATTCCGCCACCCCCATCCTCGCCTGCTTGCGGAACACATCGTAAAGTCTGGTTCGACCTACCCCCACCGCCTCGCACAGCGCCTCTACGGAAAATTCCTCCCCAAGATGTTCCTCAATGTAGGACTTCGCGGCGTCAAATATCCGGTCACTGTCGGGAGCGACCAGCTCCTTGAACATCACATAGCCGGTACAGGCCTCCATAATTTTGGCTGCGGCATCAATCTCCTCAGCGGTTTTGCAGCGCACCTGCTCCACCGCCGATCGCAGCTGCGCCTCGTCAAAGCCGTACTGTGCCGCCAACCGCGGAATAGCCTCCCGCAGAACCTCTCGGGCGCCGTCGGCGGCAATCTGACCGAACATCAGATAACCCACGGTGATGTCGTTCTCGTGTAGGGGAATGACCGCCTCGGCCAGGCCTGCATGACAGCGGTATACGGTAGGGGAATCGGCATCGGTGCATTTTTTGAAGGAGCGGCGGTCAGCATAATCGCATTTGCGCCTTGTTTTCGGGTGACTCTTCATCATACGGCAAAAATCACAGCTCTCCGGCGGGTAGGCGGTCACCTCATGAAATTCCGCGTCAAACAGCACAAACCGGATCCCCGACAGGGAGTAAAAAGCGTGCATCAGCTCCTGCATTTTGGTGGCATTGAACAGTATCGGCAAAATCATCCGCCTCCTTCGTACAAATTTACATTTTTCTCGGACTGATTTCCTATTATTATACCACCGGGTCTGTTAGAATAAAAGAAAAAACGGAGGGCTTTTTATGAAAAAACAAACTTTCGCACTGTTCTTCGGAAACCGCGGCTTTATGCCTGCAGAGCTGATCGAGGGCGCCCGTCGTGACATGGTCAAGGCGGTCACCGATGCCGGCTATGACTATCTGATGATGGACGAGACTGCTACCCGCTACGGTGCAGTGGAAACCCGTGATGAGGGCCGTATCTATGCCCAGTGGCTCAAGACTCATCAGGGCGAATTTGACGGTGTGATCCTCTGTATGCCCATCTTCATTGATGAGAATGGAGCAATTGCCGCCCTGCAGGATGCCGGTGTGCCGATTCTGATGCAGGCCTATCCCGATACCATCGGCAAGATGGATTTCGCTAATCGGCGTGACGCCTACTGCGGTAAATTCTCGGTGACGGATGTGTTCTGCCAGTATAAGGTACCCTTTACTGTTATGAAACCCCATGTGGTAGATCCGTTGACCCCCGCCTTTGGGGAGAATCTGCGGGAGTTTGCCGCTGTATGCCGTGTGGTCAAGGGGATGCGCCGCTTCAATATCGGGTGTATCGGCGCCCGTACCACCGCCTTCAAAACGGTGCGCTTTGATGAGATCACCATGCAGCGTCACGGTATCAATGTGGAATCCTTTGATCTGTCAGAGCTGTTCGAGACGGTGCGCGCCATGAAGGATGACGATCCCCGTCTGCCCAAAAAGCTGGACAGTCTGGAAAACTATACCGATTTCACCCATGTTCCCGCTGATAAGAAATTCATGTTGGCAAAGATCTCTGTCGTTATCGATCAGTATATTGAGGATTACCATCTGGATGCCGTTGCCCTGCGTTGCTGGAACGAGATGGAAACCTATCTGCGTGTGTGTCCCTGTGTGCTGGTCAGCGAGCTGAACGACCGAGGTATCACCTGCTCCTGCGAGATCGATATGTGCTCTGCCATCACCATGCGCGCCATGGCACTTGCCACCGAGGGCCCTGCCGCTTGCCTGGATTGGAACAACAACTTCGGTGACGATCCCGACAAGGTGATTCTCTTCCACTGCGGCTCCACCGCTCAAAAGCTGATGAAGGCCAAAGGCGAGGTCACCTCTCACAAGATGTTTGATAAGGGAGATCCCGGCTCCGGCTGGGGCACCAACGAGGGCCGTATCGCCGCCTTCCCCATGACCTTCTCCAACTGTAAGACCGAGGACGGTAAGATCACCGTCTACTTCAGCGAGGGCGAGTTTACCGAGGACGATATCGAAAAGGAATACTTCGGCTGCGCCGGTGTGGCCAGAATCCCCGGGCTGCAGGATAAGCTGATCCGTTTGGCACGGGGTGGCTTCAAGCATCATACTACCGTGGCCAACGGTCATGTAAAGGCAGCTTTGGAGGAAGCCTTTACCACCTATCTCGGCTACGACGTCATCAGTATAGAGGGCTAAGCGATGATTATCGGCGGATTGGATGTCGGGACATCCGGCTGTAAAATGGTCTTGTATGACGAAAATGCCGTCTTAGTGGATACCTATTACTATGAATACGCTACCTCCTACCGCAACGGCGAGCACGAGATCGACTTTGCCGATGTAAAGAACGGCGTGATGACGGTTTTGGGCAAGGCAGTGGCACAGCACTGTGTGAATGCTTTGGGTGTTACCAGCTTTGGTGAAACCTTCGCCATGCTGGACGAAAATGACAACATCCTTGCCCCCTCCATGCTGTATACCGACCCCCGCGGTGAGGAGGAGTGTACCGTTCTCGCCAAGGCTGTCGGCAGCGAGAATTATACCCGCATTACCGGTGTAGCGCCGCACCCTATGTATAGCATTGCCAAAATGATGTGGCAGAAAAAGCACCGACCGGAGGCGTTTGCCGCAGCAAAGCATCTGCTGTTGGGTGAGGATTTTATCGTTTATACCCTTACCGGCAGGGCGGTTATTGATCATTCTCTGGCAGCAAGAACCGCCGCCTTTGATATCGAACACCGCTGCTGGTCAAAAGCCATTCTCGATGCTGCCGGTATCGAGGAGACCATGCTGTCCACACCTGTTCCGACGGGGTCCGTTGCGGGAGAGATGCTCCCCGCCGTGCGCAGACAGTTGGGTATCGACTATCCCATTACGGTGGTCAACGGCGGTCACGATCAGGTGGCGGCAATGATTGGATGCGGCGTCTTTGACAGTGATTCCGCCATGGACGGCACCGGCACGGTGGAGTGTATACCCGTGGTGCTGCCAAAGGTGCCGCAGGACCCTCGGTTGTATGCACAGGGGTATTCGGTGGTGCCGTATTTGGATGGCAGCTATGCCTGTTATGCCCTGTCCTTTACCGGTGGCGCCACCCTCAAGTGGTTCCGTGATCGGTTTGCCGAGGCGGAGCGCAGTACGGCAGAAAAAGCCGGCCGGAATGTCTACGCCATGCTGGATGAGCGTGCTCCTGCTGAGCCGACCGGGATCCTTGTTTTGCCGCACTTTGCGGGAGCCGCTACCCCCTATATGGATCCGGATGCCAAAGCAGCCTTTGTGGGTATCACACTGGAGACGGATAAGTTCGCCCTCTATCGGGCGCTGATGGAGGGTACCTCCTATGAGATCCGGCTGAATTTTGATATCCTCACCGTCTTCGCCGGTAATATCACCCGGGTGAAAGCCACCGGCGGCGGAGCCTCCTCAGACCTCTGGCTGCAGATCAAGGCGGATATCATCGGGGCAGATATCACGGCGCTTTCCTGCGCGGAGGTGGGTGCTACCGGAACGGCGGCGCTGTGCGGCGTAGCGGTGGGCGCTTATGTCGATCTGGAAAAAGCTGTAGCCAAAATGGCTCCGGTGCGGCGGGTGTTTACCCCGAACCCGGCCGCCGCCGAGCAGTACCGTCAGTACTATGCGAAGTATAAAAATTTGTACTCCGCTCTCAAAAAGTTGTAAGGAGACTGTCATATGCTCAATCATATCGGAAATCCGCTCCAGCTTCGCGGCGCAGAGCAATATGTTCTGCAAGGCGGCAAAGGGGACGGTATGCATTTTCTCTGTGTACGCAACGGCCTGGGGCTGGAGGCATGGATCTCGCTGGATCGGTGCGGAGATCTGTCCCGCGTCACCTTTAAGGGGGACAACATGGGCTTCTTTGCCCCCTGCGGCTATGTAGCCCCCGCCTATTATGACAAGGACGGCACAGGCTTTTTAAAGTCCTTCACCGCCGGTTTTTGTACCACCTGCGGTCTGACCGCGGTGGGCAGTCCCTGTACCGATGAAGGGGAGGAGCTTCCCCTACACGGCACCCTTTCCAATACTCCGGCAGCTCTTTTATCTGCCCGTGAGACGGAGGACGGCCTGGTCGTGGAGCTGGAAATCCGGGATTGCAGCCTGTTTGGCAGAAAACTGGTGATGTCACGGCGGTACGTTTTCTCCTATACCGAAAATACGGTTTCACTGGAGGACGCCGTGCTGAATGACGGCGATGAGACCAGCCCTTACATGATTCTTTACCACTGCAATATGGGCTACCCCTTGCTGTCCGAGCGCAGCCGGGTGTTTATTCCCCATACGACGGTAATCCCCCGCAATTCCCATGCAGCCGAAGCTGTCGATACCTGCCTGAAAATGCAGCAGCCCACCCCCTGCTATGAGGAGTGCTGTTATTACTATGATGTAAAGGAGCAGGGTGGGATCGCCAGGGCGGGCATCTACAATGAGGATATCCGCAAGGGTGTGCTGCTCAGTTATGACAAGGCCGCGCTGCCCAGGTTTACCCAGTGGAAGATGATGGGACGCAAGGACTATGTGCTGGGCCTGGAGCCGGGCAACTGCACCCCCGATGGGCGGGATGTTCTGCGCCGCAAGGGCGAGTTGTATTTTCTGCAGCCGGGCGAAATCGGCAAAACCGCCCTGACCTTCCGCTTTACGGAGTCGGAACAGTTGTTCACGGAGGAATGATTTCATGTTAGTCACACTAAACGAGATTCTGAAAATTGCCGAGCAGCAGGACATTGCTATCGGCTCCTTCAACACGCCCAACCTTACCTCCGTCAAGGCTGTGATTGCTGCCGCTGAAGCGAAAAATCAGCCGGTCATCCTCATGCACGCACAGCTGCACGAAGAGATGGGGTTGTGTGTGATGGAAGAGATCGCCCCGATTATGCTGTTCTTCGCCGCCCGTGCCAGGGTACCGGTCTGTGTGCATCTGGATCACGGTACCGATCTTGCCTATGTCAAGCGGGGCATTGATCTGGGCTTTACCTCGGTGATGTACGACGGCTCCACGCTTTCGGAGGAGGAGAACACCACCAACACCGTGCAGACCGTTGCCTATGCACACCGTGTGGGCGTATCGGTGGAGGCGGAAATCGGCTCGATGGGCGCCCGTGAGGGCGGCGGCGCAGGGAGCACCTCCATCTATACAGACCCCGACGCGGCAGTGCGTTTTGTAAAGAATACCGGTATTGACGCCCTTGCCTGTGCTTTTGGCACTGCTCACGGTTTTTATAAGGATGCCCCCAAGCTGGATTTTGTGCGGCTGTCCGAAATTCGCCGCAGGGTGGGACTGCCCATTGTGATGCACGGTGGAAGCGGCGTCAAGCCGGAAGATTACCGCGAGGTCATCCGGCGCGGTGTACGGAAAATCAACTACTACACCTACATGGCCAAGGCGGGCGGAGCCGCCGTCTCCGGTAGGGAGTACGCTCAATTTCACGATGTCCTGCTGGATGCTCAAAAGGCCATGCAGACCGATGTGGAAAATGCCATTGTAATATTCTCCGGCGAAGGCTGAGGACAGAATCCTCCCCGGGCGGACGGTTTGGCATCGGGATATTCTCTCTGTGTTTTTTCAAGTGAGAAAAAAGGGGCATGTGGAATGGAAAAGTGGGATTTTGACCGATTTTCTCTGCTACTGGGGCAACCGGTCGCAGTTATTCAGGGTGAAAGCTATGAAAAAGTGGGCTGGGGACCTTACCAGTTTCCAAAGCTTTACCGAACCCGTAAGGGGGCAATTATCTGCAAATGCACTGCGCCCGGCGCACAGGATGATATTGCCGATTATGAAAGCGCCGGTGTTCTGTACGGAAAAGCTTCGGAGGATGGGGGCAAAACCTGGCGTCCGATTACCCGGGAGGATATCCCGGTGGCGGTACAGCTGCCGGGCGGGTGTGAATTTATCCCTCCCAAGCCGGTCAATTCGTTTGAGGCTGATTGGCTGCAAAAATACACTCCGGATATTCACTTTGATAAAAAAGATCCCTCCGGCAATGCCTATCCGGATTTTTATGATTCCGATAAAATTGCCGAGTATCCCAAAAAACCGGTAGGATACGGGTACGACCCGGCATCCGGAAAAACCGAAGTTTTTCAGATGCAGGTGAACTGGCCTCATTTTGCAATGCTGACATTTTCGCGTCCGGACGGCAAAAAACTGATTTACCCTATGGAAATGGTGATGAATGATCTGATGGGGCATTTTATGGTTGACCCGGACGGAACCATTTTCTTTTGCACCTATAAAAATGGCTTTAGCGGCGCGACCGGTAAAGAGGCCTGGTTGTACACGGTCACCGTATTGCGATCTGATGACCGGGGCAGAAGCTGGCAATGGGTTTCCGAGGTGTTGACCACCCCGGAATATGACACCGGTACCTATATGTTTGAGGGCTTTTGTGAACCCCATATGCAGCGTATGTCCGACGGGTCGGTGATTATGCTGATGCGTACCGGCACCTGTTGCCCAAGCTATCTGGTGCGCTCGACGGACGGATGTAAAACATGGTCAAAGCCTCAACTGTTTGACCGGGTGGGTGTGCTGCCCCAACTGCTGCGACTGGGCTGCGGGGTGACCCTTGCCAGCTATGGCAGACCCGGGGTATTTCTTCGCGCTACAGCGGATGAAAAAGGGCTGGCATGGGAGCAACCTATTGAGCTGCTGGACGAGGGTACCCCCAGCTGCAGCTATACGGCACTGCTGCCGTTGGATGACAACTCGGCTTTAATGACATACAGCCATTTCACATACTCAAACCCGGGGGGCGTACCGGTAAAAACTGTATTCGTGCGTAGGGTTACGGTAAAGAGAAAAGAAACGGTGAAATAAAAAGTTTCCCCCTGTTTTCAGTCCGGTCAGTTAGCGGATAAAAACAGGGGGAGCTTTTTTGTATGCCTGGTGAGTGCTTTTTTATGAATGAAGATTCCGTCACCGTACGACAGCGGAAGGACGATAGCTGGGGGAAAGGGGGATTTTCTATGAGATGAAAGTAGAAAAAAACGGCGGAAACGGTTTTGTCTGACGAACAGAAACCGCTTATTCCCTGCAAATTACCTTGACAATACCTCCATGGCGCATTGGAATCAGTATGCCGCCGTCACATTCGACAGCCGACCCCGGCATTTGCAGAAGGTTTACCTTACGAACTAAATACGGATGCTCTGGATTTGAAATATTGACGATAAGAATTTTGTTTTTGGGATAATAGTTGACAACCAGCCAATCTCCCGCTACAGAAAGTTTCCCGCAGAGATTGTTGTCGTCTACAGTATACCTAATTCCCGATACCGCGTCCTCTGCCGTTATGTTGAGAGGATCAAAAATGACATAACCGCTTTTATAGATAAATAACATCTCTCGATCCGACAAAAAGACACCGCCGTTTTTATCGTTATACAACACGTCAGAAGCTTCCTTGACAACACGAACATCACCGTTTTCTACGGTAAACCAAAAGATACGGTTGCTCCCGATTATTCCGGCAGTATCGTCCGAACCTTTGACAAGGTTTTTATTGTACAACAGTCCTGGGGCAAGCCCATCGGTTAGTTCTTTTTCCCGGCTAAGGGTATTTTTTGTTGTTATCTTCGCGATATGAAAGGTTTTCCACGAATCCTGTACCAGAACATAAGAATTACCGAAGACAGCCAATTGGGAAACCGCTACATTTCTTACATCACTTTCCAAAGTATTCAAACGTTCAATACTTCCTGCCGTCACGGAATACAGAGAAATACGCGTCCTTTCGGCAGTGACATATTTCTCGTTTCCAACAGAAGAAATATCCATAACCGGTTCCTCTACGGGGTAACGGTACAGAATATTCAGTGCAGGATCCAACAAAAGCAGTTCGCTTTCGCACCCCGCCAAATACCCTTCCTCTGTTTTGCAAAGGGAATATACATCGTATTCCTGAAGCACACACACGGTATCGGGGATATCCTCAGAGAGATTTTCACTGCAATGAAGCAGGGACACTTCCGGCGCATTGACCGGAGAAACCCCTTTCCAGTCAAGGATATAAAGACCGCCATAACCACAGGAAAACACAATCTTATTGTTTAAAAAACACACACCGGTGGTTGGCGCAATAATATATTGTTCCGGAGAAAACGGATACACGTATTTGCTGCCGGATTTCAAATCGTGATAATTATCACTGTCCGGCAAGATATGTACCTGAGGATTACTGATTAACACCGGTTCAGTCGGATCAGAGACATTGAAAATAAACATTCCGTTGTACGAATTGGTAAAGCAGGCTATGCCATCAGAGACCTGAATGCTCCAATCGTCATATCCGGCCCCGCGCATACAACCGGTCAAGTTCATGGAGGACACCCATTGTGAATGTTCAGGGTCCGAAATGTCATACACTTCAACGGCGTTTACTGTACCAACCCCCGGTTGGCCGACCGCATCATTACAGGTTACCCCCTTATTTCCTGTGGCAATATAAAGAAAGGTACCGTCCACAAATGACTCACAACAGGCTCCGCTTACTTGAACGGAAGAAAGAAAACGCGGAGCCATGACATCTGAGATATCGTACAGAAGTAGCTCTCTATCGTTCCAACAACTGATATAGAGAACGGATCCGCGCACATTACAACGATAACACTCCGCTGCATAGATGATGCGGTTGACAAAGACCGGAGCTTCTGGATTTGTGATATCGATGATTTCAACTCCACCGAACCGGCAAGCTGCAATCAGGTAATTTCCGGCAAAACAAACATCATTACAATACTCCAGCGTGTTATAGTGGCAAAGCAAAGCCGGAGAATGCACATCTGATATATCTACCAGAAATAAGCCGTTTTCACGACAGGCAACTGCGCCAATCCCATCACGGATTTCCAAATGTCGCACATTTCCCAGACCGTTGACAGAAGAAACGACATCCCCATCCGCATTTAAGACTGTCAGGCAGCCGTCACCGATAGCAAACAGATATCTCCCGTCTGTGACCACGTCCCAAATATTTCCGCTGAAGCATGCAGCGTCTTCGGACACAGCTTCTTTCAGGTCTTTCTCCGGATATATTCCATTTAGCAGGGAAGAGAGGTCGACATCAGCACCGTAAGCCTGAACAGACACATCTTCTATATATAACGGTTGAGCAGTGTCCATTTTCCACCGGATCTCGTTAAAACCCATCGTGGTGCAGGGCATGTAATAGTATTGCCACTGAGCGGAAAGCGGGTAGGTATACTCATTTCCAAAGCCTACCGTAACATGCGCCGCTCGGTCTGAGCGGGCTTTAAAGCTCAGAAGATATACGGTCCCCGACTCAAAAGGCTCCGCCGGTTGATAGGTCACCGTTGTATTTCCGTTTTCGTCCGTTCCGATTACACTTTTTAAAAGAAAGTCATTTTCCTCTATGACCGTAAGATTTTCTTCCACGTCTGCTTCCCGTACCGGTTCATCAGCCGCAACAGTTTCCTCATCTTCAATTTGAACCCGGTCGATAGCACCCCTGTCGTTTTCTGTTTTCTCACGAATCAGTAAAAACACCAGCCCTATCAGGCAGGCAATCAGTATAATCTTGGGTATAATACTGCGGAGAATTCTTTTTGTGTGTCTGTTCATATCAAAAACTATCCTCTGTATATTATTTTATCCGGTACACGATACGAGCCATTTACTGATTTTTTCGGACAGGATTTTCGTCAATGCACCAATGGTATCCCTGTATAAAACGGCAAGTGTTACAACTGTAGCGGTATAAATACCTAATAACACAAACACAGCGCATGTCATCTGCAATCCGCTTTCAATCATCCGGGAATAGCACTCATATTTACCGTATGTGATCCAAAAATAATTGGAATGAATCAGATAAATTATTAGAGAAAGTCCGGCAAACCGATTGATATGTTTATTGTAAAATGACCGCTTACTGAAAATATCAAAAAGAGAGACTGCCAGCAGTAAAACCAAAGGATTCATATAGGTGCAAAGCAAAAGACCTCTTTGGTTTAAAAAGGGAATATATTCTCCCATATAATTGAGCGCGATAATAAATATGACAATTATCAAAAATGATAATGTTGCAGATAACACACTAATGCCATAGGTCATCATGCTGGTGGAATATACCGTCACTATCATTGTGCTGATATTTACCCTAAATGTGACCAACAGCGTATTCCGGATTCCCGGTTACAGATGGTTACCGCTTGGCATAAGCACCTTTGCGGTCTCGGTTTTTTTCAGCGGCAGCTTCGCGCGAAAAAAAGCGTGATTGCCATGCTGAAGCCCTTTGGGGATCTGATCGAACAGTTTTTTCTGCCCTTTATCATTCCAACGCTGATCGCAACGGTTACTGCCGCAGTCGTTTATCAGAACAGCCGTTACACCCTGTCCTCCTACAAGTATGTACTGTGGACCTACGGCGCGTATCTTTTGGCCTTTTTAACGGTGAAACGATATCAAAAAAAAGCGTTGTATCTAGAGCTGGCAGCTGGTGTCATTTCTTATCTGTCGGTCATCATCCGTGCTTTGGTAACTCGCGACCCGGGGCTGCTGGAGGTTCATGAGCTGACTTATATCTTCGGAATGCTTCTGCTTTTTTTCTGTTTTTATCAGGGCATTTCGCGAAGGGAGCGGATCATAACCTGTTCGGTATGTCTGCTGGGCGTGCTTCTCGGCAGCAAAAGAGCGTTGTGGCTGGCGCTCTTGGTCGCATTAGGGGTGTATCTGGTCTGCCGAAAACTTCTGAAATGGGAAAAAAAGGGCCAGCTCTTTGTTGGTTTGGTTGCGATCGCGGTGACCTTTGCATGGTTTGCCGTCATCAAGTACGGCATTTTTGATCTTTTTTGTGACCGGATGGGGGTCTCTGACAACTCCAGAAGGGTTATGTGGGACTATTTTAATATCTATTACGATCTGTCACCCGCCTATCCCGGCAGGGGGTTGACCTGCACCCTTGTGGAGATGAACCGAGTCCATAACCTGCTCAGGATTAATACCGCAATTTCCATTCACAATGAAATGTTGAGCATGTATATCGGCTGGGGCTTTCTGCCGTTTTTATACTTCATGGTCATGTATATAATCCGAAGAGTAAGATACCTGAACGGCGGAAAATATGAGAACAATTCCTGGATCTTTCTGGTAATTTCCCTTGTGTTTCTGATCATCAATTACTTCGGTTCGACTATGTTTAACATGGGCACATCCATGGTATACCTTACAATATGGACGGTATTCAGAGATGAAAAAGTGCAAGAATAAAAAGCCGTTAATCGGCATACTGAGTATGCAGCGAATTGTCAATTACGGCTCTTTTCTGCAGGCGCTGGGTCTGAAGCGGATGCTGGGTGAGCTTGGCTATGACGCCGTTTTTGCGGATTTCTCTGTTGGAAAACGGTTTTCCGCCCAGAATATCCGAAACACACCGATATACCGGACTCTTCGGCGCTACCTGTCGTTTGTTAAGCCCCTGCCGCCCCAACCCATGCGGGACGCAATTGCCTCCCAGTACGGTGTGTTGGGACTGGATAACCGGTACCGATACCGCAGGCGGGTAGACACCCTGATTCTAGGCAGCGATGAGGTTTTTAATTTTATTCAAAACGAAAAAACCGTGGGTTGCTCTCCGGAACTGCTCGGCGTAAACAACCGGGCAAAGCGGTGCATCTCCTACGCTGCCTCCTGCGGAAACCTGACCGAAGCACGTCTGACCGACCGTGGTATGACATCGGTTTTCATCGCCGCCATGCACCGACTTTCGGCCATTTCGGTGCGGGATGAGCAGACTTACGCCCTTGTAAACAAACTAACCGGCATAATGCCGGTCATAAATGCCGATCCGGTGCTGGTGGCGGATTTCGGGTCTTTGCTGGTAGACACTGTATCGATACGGGATTATATCCTGGTCTATGGCTATTCCGGTCGCTTTACCTCGGAAGAGGGAGAGGCTATCCGTACCCTGGCCCGAAAGCGGGACAAAAAGCTGTATTCCCTGTCAGAGGTTCACCCCTTTTGCGATGATGTGATCTACTGTAAGCCGCTGGAGGTCATGGCCTATTTTCAACACGCTGACCTGGTCATTACAGAGACCTTTCACGGGGTGGTCTTTTCTCTTTTGGCAGAAAAGAATTTTGCCGTGTTCGTACGCAGCGGTGAAGACGGAAACGAAAACAAGCTCTCCTCTTTGCTGCGGCAGTTTGACCTTGCGGGGAAAAAAGTCGATTCGGTCGCTGAGTTAGAGACCGTGCTGGAAAGGCCAGTTGATTTTGAGACCGTTCGACGCATCCGACAGTCAGAGCGAAGCAAAGCCTTGACCTACCTGCGGATTCAGCTTTGCCAAACAGAGCCGGAAAGCTGCTGCGGGTGCGAGGCGTGCGTCAATGCCTGTCCGCAAAACGCCATCACCATGGAAAAGGACGCTTGCGGCTATCGCTATCCCCGTACAGACAGCGAAAAATGCATTCTTTGCGGCAGATGTATCGGGGTTTGCGGTTACCGTAAGGAGCCTTCCCTTTCCGTACCGAAAAAAGTGTTTGCCGCCTCCTGCCGGGATCAATCCGTTACGGAACTAAGCGCGTCCGGCGGCGTTTTTCCAGTTTTGGCCCGGGTCATTCTGCGAAAACAGGGAACTGTGTACGGCTGCGCCTTTGACTATGCAGATGGATTGGCCGTGGCACGGCATATCCGGGTTTCCGACCAAAAGGAGCTTTGGCGACTTTCCGGCTCTAAATATGTACAAAGTGAGATTGGGGAAAGCTATACTCTTGCTAAAAAAGATCTGGAAGCCGGGAAAGCCGTTCTATTCTCCGGCACGCCCTGCCAGATTGACGGGCTGCGCAGCTTTTTGGGCAAAGACTATCCCAATCTGGTCACCATCGACCTGGTCTGCCACGGCGTACCCAGTCAGGCAATGTTGGACGGCTATTTGACAGAACTGAACCGAAAACGCGGTGAAGGGTTAACAGAGCTTCGTTTCCGCAGCAAACGCGCAAGCTGGGGTGACCGTACCGGAGAATACACCTGTTTAGGGGCGGACGGCACCCAACACCGGTATGAATTGCAAGGGAAAAATTCTTCCTACTATCGGATGTTTCTGCAGAAAGAGACCCTTCGGGAAAACTGTTATTCCTGCCCCTACGCCCAGCCGAAACGCTGCGGCGATATCACACTGGGGGATTATTGGGGCATTGAGACGGCACATCCGCAATTTGCCGAAATGCACGGAAAAGCAGGCATTTCCTGTGTTCTGCTCCAAACAGAAAAGGGCATTGCTCTCTTTGAAGAGGGCAATGCAGAGTTGAACACGGTGGAATCTGCTTTGCAAAAGGTATCCTCTTTTAACGAGCAGCTGAACCGTCCCAGCAAGGCGGGAAAGCATCGAAACATCCTCCTGTGGCTTTTCTGGAATTTTAGCTACCGGCCGGTGGAACAGTACCAACGACTACTGATCCAAAAGGAAAAAACGGTACAGGCACTCAGGCAACGAAACAAAAGGAACGGTTGAGATATGCACAGTGGAAAGACAGTATTGAATAATTTTATGTGGCGACTTGCAGAGCGCTGGGGAGCGCAGCTGGTGTCCTTTGTCGTCTCCATTATGCTTGCCAGACTGCTTTCGCCGGATGCTTACGGAGAGCTTGCCCTGGTAACGGTCTTCACCACTGTTTTACAGGTATTTATGGACAGCGGCTTCGGCAACGCCCTCATCCAAAAAAAAGACGCAGACGACTCGGATTTTACCACCGTTTTCTATTTCAATCTGGCGGCAGCACTGATTCTGTTTGGCGGTATTTTTTTGGCTGCGCCTGCCATTGCCCGGTTTTATAGCAATTCTCATTTAATGCCGGTCGTTCGCGTAATGAGCGTCTCTCTCTTGATTTCGGCGATCAAAAATGTCCAACAGGCGTATGTGGCGCGCAAAATGATCTTCAAGCGCTTCTTTTTTGCCACCCTGGGCGGAACGGTTGGTGCGGCTGCGGTGGGGATCGCCATGGCCTACGGAGGCTGCGGTGTATGGGCACTGGTGGCGCAAAGCCTCCTGAATAATCTGACAGACACGGTCATTTTGTGGTTTACCGTTAAATGGCGTCCGAAAGGTAAATTTTCCCTTGCCAGATTGAAAAGCATGTTTTCCTACGGCTGGAAGCTGCTCACCTCCTCCCTGCTGTACACCCTATATGAAAAGCTGCGGGAACTTCTCATCGGAAAGGTGTATCAGCCCAGCGATATCGCGTTTTTTGAAAAAAGCAACTCGCTTCCGCAGCTGATTGTGACCAATATCAATACCTCCATCGGCAGTGTGCTGTTCCCGGCAATGTCAGACGCGCAAGGCCAGCCGGATCGCGTCAAAGCGATGACCCGCCGTGCCCTGCAAACAAGCACCTTCTTTTTGATGCCCATGATGATGGGGCTGGCGGTTTGTGCGGAGCCTGCGGTGCGGCTTCTGCTTACGGATAAGTGGCTGCCGTGTGTGCCGTATTTGCGGATCTTCTGCCTGACCGGCGCTTTTCTTCCGGTTCATACTGCCAACCTCAATGCCATCAAGGCATTGGGACGAAGCGATCTGTTTCTGAAACAAGAAATCATCAAAAGCGTGATCGGTATTGCGATCATCGCGCTGACGGTTCGCCACGGCGTACTGATGATGGCGTACGGCTGTGTTATCTCCGGCGTCTTCAGCCAACTGATCAACTCCTATCCCAACAAATATTTGATCTGTTACCCCTACTGTCAGCAGCTTCGTGATATTTTCCCGCAGCTGGTATTGTCCTGTGTAATGGGTACAGCGGTATACTGTGTTTCCTTAATTCCCATGAAGATCCCTCTCAGCCTTGCCCTTTGTGTTGCCACCGGTGTTTTGGTGTACGGGACGGCAGCGCTCACCTTAAAATGTGAGAGCTTTGTCTACTGTGTCCGAATGACAAAAGACTTGTTAGCGCAGGTTAGAAAACATGCAAGCTGAGCAGGATATCGCCATGCAAGCAGAAAAAGACAGGAGGGAACAAACTGCCTCATGAGAATTGCCATGATAGGGCAAAAAAAGGTCCCCAGCCGCGAGGGCGGCGTGGAGATTGTTGTGGAAAAGCTGGCGGCGGGGCTGGCAGAGCGCGGCCATTCGGTCACTCTGTACAATCGCCGAAAACACGGCCAGCCAGACACCTCCGATCTGCTTTTGCGGGATCGGGTCGTGTGCAAGACCGTCTTTACGATAGACCGAATGGGCTTTGCCGCCGTATCCGCCTCCCTGATCGGTTCCGTCCGGGCGGCGTTCGGCTCCTACGACATCGTTCATTATCACGCGGAAGGGCCTGCTCTGTTCTGCCTGATTCCCAAGCTGATGGGCAAAACAATAGTGGTAACCGTTCACGGCTTAGACTGGAAACGAGAAAAATGGGGAAGATTTGCCCGACAGATGATCAAATTGGGCGAAAAAGCCGCCGTACGATGGGCTGATCGCATCATTGTTCTGTCGGAAAATATGCAGCGTTATTTTATGCAGGAATACGGTTTGAAAACCGAGTTTATCCCCAACGGTGTTGAACTGCCGGAGATTCCGGAAACCGGCGCAAGGGAAAGCTATCTGCTGTTTTTGGGGCGTCTGGTCCCGGAAAAAGGTGTGCACACCTTGATTGAAGCGTTTCAAAAGGTGAAGGATGACCCTGCGCTGAAAGGGAAAAAGCTGATTATTGCCGGGGGCTGCAGCGACACCGAGAACTACTGCCGATATCTGCGAAGGCTGGCGGAAGGCGACGGCCGCATTGAATTTACAGGCTTCGTACAGGGCAGACGCCTTGCAGAATTGTTCAGCAACGCCTATCTGTACATTCTCCCCTCCTCTGTGGAGGGAATGCCGCTTTCGCTGCTGGAGGCTATGAGCTACGGCAATTGCTGCCTTGTCAGCGATATTCCGGAACTGACCGAGGTGGTGGGAGACTGCGGCATTGTCTGCCGTGTCGGAGACAGCAACGATCTTGCAGAAAAACTGCGGACAGACCCTCAGATTATTGCCGGATACCGAAGCGTTGCCCGCGGTGATATTCTGCGCCGGTATGACTGGAATACCACGATTGAAAAGAACCTAAAGATATATGAAAGTGCTGTCGGCGTGCATAAACGGCACTTTACGGAGGCTAAGAACGACAAAAATGGCTAAAAAATTAAACGGTACCGTAATCGTCACCTATCGGTGTAACGCCCGCTGCAATATGTGTAACCGCTATCGGGAGCCCTCCCGGCCGGAGGATGAGCTTACACTGGAGGCCATCCGTAAGCTGCCGCCGATGTATTTTACCAATATTACCGGCGGAGAACCTTTTTTGAGAGAGGACCTGAAGAATATTGTACGGGAGCTTTACCGAAAAAGCGACCGGATCGTCATCTCCACAAACGGTTTTTTCACAGACCGGATCCTGGACCTGGCAAAGGAATTTCCTCAGGTCGGGATCCGCATCTCCATCGAGGGACTGGAACAGACCAACAATGAGATCCGTGGACTTCCCGACGGCTTCAACCGTGGCTGCAGCACCCTGAAAAAGCTTCGGGAAATGGGTATGAAGGATGTGGGTTTCGGTATGACGGTACAGGACCGGAACGCCGATGATCTTCTGCCTCTGTACAAGCTTTCCGAGAAACTGGATATGGAGTTTGCCACCGCCGCCGTACACAACAGCTTTTACTTTGTAGAGGATCGCAATGAAATCCGCCAAAAAAAGCGGGTGGCGGAAAATTTTGCCAAACTGATCAACGAGATGCTGAATAGTCATAGGCCGAAAAAATGGTTCAGAGCCTACTTTAACCACGGATTGATCAACTATGTCTACGGGAATAAAAGGCTTTTGCCCTGTGATATGTCCTTCGATACTTTTTTTATTGATCCCTATGGGGATGTAATGCCCTGCAACGGCACCAAGGAAAAAGAGGTCATGGGCAACCTGAACACCCAGTCATGGGAGGAGATCTGGTCCGGGCAGGCGGCGGAATGTGTGCGCTGCAAGGTGAGAAGCTGTGACCGAAACTGCTGGATGATTGGCAGCGCAAGCCCGGCTATGCGCAAGTATCTCTGGAAGCCCGCCTGGTGGGTGATTACACACAAACTGAAATTCTGGACAAAGGAAAAATATCGGCTATAAAGACTGCCGACTTACGAAATATCCTTTCATAAACTGACAGAAAAAGCCCGGAGCCAAAATGGTTCCGGGCTTTTGTCTGAAGCTTGGAAAAAAATCAGCGCTTGCTGAACTGGGGTGCGCGACGGGCGGCTTTGAG
>DCHC01000066.1 GCA_002314755.1 Faecalibacterium sp. UBA1762
GGGGAATCAATTTATCGAGGTTCCCGGTTAAGAACTAAAAAAGACGAGGGAGAATTGCTATGAATCCAATGCTGCCCAGACAATTTTTCATTCCGGACGGAGAGGCACATGCAATGCCGGACGGCCGGCTGTATCTGTACGGCTCGCAGGATATCGGCGGGCGTCAGGACTACTGTAGCAAGAGCTATCGGGTTTTTTCTACGGATAATGGGGCGTTGACCGGGTGGCAGGACCACGGGGTCTCCTTTGACAACGGAGCAGACAGCCTGAACGGGTGTCCATGGCAAAGGAATGTCACGCTTTATGCTCCCGACGCCATTTGTAAGGACGGAAAATATTACCTTTTTGTCTGTGGCGCCAACGCTTTTGAGGGGGTAGCCCAGGCGGATCAGCCCGCCGGTCCTTTTCGGGTAGCAACACCCATTGTCGGGGCAGACGGGGATGGTATCGACCCGGCGGTTTTTGTAGACGAGGACGGGCAGGGGTATCTTTTGTGGGGACAGTTCCGTTTGAAGGGGGCTAAATTGACCCCAGATATGAAAGCTCTGGTGCCCGGCAGTACAGTAACGGATATCCTGACGGAGCAGCAGCACGGTTTTCATGAGGGCTCCAGTCTGCGGCGTAGGGGGGATACCTATTATCTGGTCTATACCGATATCAGCCGAGGCAAAGCAACCTGTCTTGCCTATGCGACCGCAAAATCTCCTCTGGGCCCCTATACAAAACGGGGTGTCATTATCGACAATACCGGATGCGATCCGCAAAGCTGGAATAATCACGGTTCAATTGAGAGCTTTAATGGGCAGTGGTATGTGTTCTATCACCGGTCAAGTCAAAACGGTATTTTCAGCCGTCGTGCCTGTGCGGAACCCATCACATTTTTGCCGGATGGTTCGATTCCGGAGGTGGAGATGACCAGCCAGGGTGCGGAGGGTCCGTTAAATGCCTTTGAGCGGATAGAGGCAAGCGTCGCCTGCCGTATGAAGGGCGCAGGTTATATTGCGCCCGCACAGGGGACACAGGTGCCCTCCGGTGAAGCGGTGGTCGGCATGGGTGGCGGCAACTGGACCCAGGACTGGGCAGAATATAAGTATCTGAATTTTGCAGGGGGTGCGGTAAGTTGTACCCTGCGGGCAAAGGGGAAGGGCAGCGTCAGCGTATGTGTGGCAGACCTTGCTCATCCTGCTACGGTAACCGTAACAGAGGACTGGGCGGAATATACGGTTCAGCTGCCGGTCGCTGCGGTCGGCGTTCAGCCGGTATGGATGCTATTTGACGGCAAAGAGTTGGCGCTGGACTGGTTTTATTTTAACGCATAGAATTTGTCGGGCGACTGCTTTTCGCAGTCGCCCGTTTTTCAAGTGTAAAGAGAAGCCGGGCAAAAGCTGCCCGTGACATTGACAATACCGAAAAATGAGAATATACTGATCAAAAGAAAAAACTTCGGAGGTATGATGCGTGAATAAGACCGTAACCATCTGCTTTGCCAACAATAAGGGGGGCAGCGGAAAATCAACTACCTGCTGTAATATCGGGTACTATCTGGCCCAAATGGGGAAAAAGGTACTCTTGATAGATGGAGATATGCAGTTGAACCTGACTCTTTCCTATTTTCCGGAGGATGAGGTACTGGAGATGGCAAAGGGCGAGCGCAACCTGTATCAGGCGGTGCGCGCTCAAAAGGATCTGAAGGATTATATCGTATCCACCGGTGTTGAAAATGTGGATATCGTTCCCTCCAGCACCTTGATGAGCGGTATGGAGTATGAGCTGTTTACAAAATGGCAGCGAGAGCTGATTTTAAAAAAGTGTCTGGCATCCATCAAAGAGAGCGGCTCTTACGATTATATTCTGATGGACGCACCCCCTACATTAGGCGGTTGGGTGATGAATCTGCTTTGCGCGTCCGATTATCTGCTGGTGCCGGTGGAGGCATCCCCCTGGGGGCTGTTTGGTCTTGCCAATATGTTTGAGTTTTTTGCGGATGTGCGGCAGATCAATCCGGAGCTGCAGCTTGTAGGTATTGCGGTCACCAAGGTGAATGAACGCAAAAATTACTTTAAGCAGACAATGGATGTGTTGCGCGGAATGCAGGATGTATACACCTTTAACTCCTATATCCGGGTAGATTCCTCTATAGAATGGTCACAGGACGCCGGCCAGCCGGTCGGTGCGTTCCGCCACGGCTGCCGCAGCGCTCAGGAATATGAGGCGTTGGCAAAGGAGCTCGTTTGCCGTGTCGAATTCATCCAAAACGGTCAGTGAACCCCTGCAGGTTGGGGTTGAACAGTCCCGGAACCCGGTACAGTGAGAGTACACTGCCACAGAAACTCTCAAAATCAGGTGCATTAAAGGGGCGGAGGCCACTACTGCTGACGCTGCCGGGGAAACGGTACCCAAAATGCCGGAATACCTGTTATAATAGGATAAACGAAGCGGTAATAAACCCAAAAGCCATCCCTCACCTTTGCGATTTGCGCGATGAGGGATGGCTTTTTAATCAGTAGTGCAGCACGGGTGTTACAGGATAAAGTTGTCGCCGTCAGCGCAGACGGTAGCACTGCCGTCAAAGGCGGCTGCCGCTTGAATACGGGCGGCGGAGATATCCGCCATAATACAGCGGCCGTTGTGTACGAAGTATAGCTGGGCAGCCTTCTTCCCGCTCTGTTTGACGGCAGCACACACATCTTCAATCCAGTAAAGGCTCTTTTCGGTTCAAAGGCAAGGCAGGTGTGATGAAAGTCGGCAATGGGGTCGGTTTTGCGTCTGAATCTCTTGCGCCCGGTCGGTGTTTTGTGGCAGTTTGTTCCATGGGGTTTAGGTACAAAGTGGTTTTACTTTACCAGTGTGCCGTGGTAATCCAGCACGCCGCCAATGTTGCGTACCTGACTGTATCCAAGCTGGCCCAAGCGTGTTGCGGCAATCCCGCTGCGTCTTCCGCTGCGGCAGTAAACCAGCAACGGTGTACTTTTTTCGGGAATCTCTATCAGAATGTTTTGCAGCGAGTCCAGCGGAATCAGCATCGCGCTCGCCAAATGGCCCTGCCCGTATTCCTCCGGGGTGCGCACATCCAAAAGAACAGCACCGGGAATACGCTGTGCCGCTTTCTCCCCTTCATCGATTGTGAACTGGTCCGTCGTTTTAAAAAAATACATGACGCTCAACGTCCTTTCTGCATAATCGGTATAAAAACTGAATTCAAAGCGGAAGACTGCCCGGAACGGAACCGGAGAGGGTGTCCGCCTCGTCAAAATGGCCCTGCCAACCGGTGATTCGGATATTGTTTGACAACTTTGCCCACTGAAAAACCCGCTCTTTCATGCCCTGCATATCCAGTACGCCATAGGCGAAGCCTTTTCGGATCAACTCCGGCGGAATAAATTCGTCGTATTTTTCAAAGATGGGTACCTCGTCCGGGTAGACCAACTCCATCGGGTCCTGTAAAGAGGCCGCCGCCTGTGCCAACACGGAAAAAAAGGCGGTGGGTTCAGCGGTCATAGTAAACTGTATGTAATAAGGTCTGCAGGAGTCAAAGCCTTTGATGCCCAAAAGGCCGGCGCACTTACGTTTGATCAGTCGTTCCAGGGCAAGAAAAGCATAACTGCCCAGCCAAGGTAACAGACACCACATCTGTCCACCCAGATTAAGCAGCGGTATACGGGTAAACTGAGCCGAAAATGCGGCTGATCGGGCACTGGTAAGCCGGGCAACGGCGTTGGCCCGTAGATAGGGGTATACGGTATTTTCTTGTAAAATTTGACGCATACGCTCCAAAATATGGGTGTGGATATCCCCTGCGACCTCGCCAAAATAGGCGGGGACTTTGCCCCGAACCAGCTCTACATAAAGGGAATGACGCTTGTGGTCGACCTCCAATACGGTCCAGACATGGCCGGCAAGCGCTATTTTTTCCCCTACCGGGGGCGGCTTGACGATGGTGCCCAGCTCCTGAGATTCACATCGGACCGAGTATTCTTCGTTTTCTTGAAAGACGGCGTAGAATTTAAAGGAGTTGGTCTGCCGTTCCCCTGCAAGCCCCACGATCAGCCCGCCGGTTTCGGTGCGCTGAAGCTGTTCCGTCTCCAACAGATGTCGCAGCAGGATCTTATAGTCCTCCCGGGAGATACGGTGAAAAACACTCAGTGGCAGTACCCGGGCGGCAAGCTGGGCGGGGGTCATCTCTCCGCTGCCCGCAAGGGTACTCATGGTTTGGTGGTACAGCAGGCTGTAGGGTAGCCGATCCAGGCGGGGAGGTTCGACCCAGCGCTCCTCGGTATAAAGCTGAACCAAAGCGATGCCCTGCAGCAGCTTCCAGGGTATGGTCTCCGGCAGCATGGCGCGGCTTTCGGGTTGTTCCTCCCGCATAACAAACCACATTTCCGGCGGAGTATTCCTACGGCCGGTTCGTCCCATCCGCTGTAAAAATGAGGAGACGGTGTAGGGGGCGTCAATCTGAAAAGCACGCTCTAATCTGCCGATATCAATGCCAAGCTCCAGAGTGGCGGTGGTCACGGTGGTGGCGTTAGTGTTTTCATCCTTCATGATCGCCTCTGCGCTTTCCCGGTAAGAGGCGGAAAGATTGCCGTGATGAATCAGAAAACGGTCGGGCTCCCGGTTGATTTCGCAGTATTCCCGCAAAGTGGTGGTCACAGCCTCTGCCTCCTCCCGGGAGTTGACAAAAACCAGACACTTTTTACCCTTTGTGTGTTCGAATATATAACCGATGCCCGGATCCGCATGGTTGGGGGCAGTATCTGTAGATGGCTCGGTAGGCTGCAGCGGTAGCATAAGGGTTTCCGGCTGCTGTGTGGACGCTTTAGGCATCTGTTCCAGATCGGCCTCGGGCGCTTCCTGGGGACCGCTGATAAAAAAATGCTCCATTGAAAGTCGCCACTTGGTGCCTTTTGCTTCAATTTTGGGAATGACTGTGGTGCGGTTTGTACCGCTTGCCAAAAACCGGCCCGTAGCCTCCAGGTCACCGATGGTAGCGGAAAGACCAATGCGTCGGGGATTGCAGCCTGCCAGACGGGAGAATCTCTCAATCAGGCAAAGGGTCTGACCGCCCCGGTCGCCCCGCATCAGCGAGTGTACTTCATCTATAACCACAAACTGTAAATCACCGAACAGCCGTGCCACATCGCTGTGCTTATGCAGTAGCAATGCTTCCAGGGATTCCGGGGTGATCTGTAATATTCCCCGTGGTTTTTTCAGAAGCTTTGCCTTGTGACTTTGGGAGACATCTCCGTGCCAGTGCCAAACAGGAATGTCTGCCTCCTCGCACAGGTCGTTCAGTCGGGCAAACTGGTCATTGATCAAAGCTTTTAGCGGCCCGATGTACAGCGCGCCGACGGTTGTGGGAGGCTGTTCATTTAACAGGGTCAATATGGGGAAAAAGGCCGCCTCGGTTTTGCCGGAGGCGGTGGAGGCACACAGCAGCACATGGCAGTCGGTACCGAAAATGGCTTCGCCCGCTGCCACCTGAATGGCCCGTAGAGACTGCCATTCATGCTGATAGATAAAATTTTGTACAAATGGCGCATATCGGTTAAACACATCCATAGCCCGGTGACCCCCTTTCTCTTTATTTGTCTAAACGAACTATCAACATTTACAGTTCAAATTCCGCATATTCCGCATCCTGTTCGGCGGCATCTTCCCGATTGGATTCGTTCGGTTTTGGCAGCTGGGGCGCCGCATAGGAAAAGGCGTCACTATGCAGCAGCTTTTCCACATCCAGTGTGGGATTCTGGTAAGCAATGTCCAACAACTCGATATAATCCCGGATGACCTCCCGGGGAGTAATGTGGTTGTCGGCGCCGATACGGGATAGCTCAATCCGGATAAACAGTTCCCGCTGGGCGTCGGTTAACACAGACGGATAGTCAAACAGTTGGGCGTGCAGATCGGTCAGCTTTTCCGTCAGAACCAGCAGCTCCTCAGGACGAAGCGGTTCCAACCGGATGATGGGTGCCAGCATATCCCGCATACTCGGTGCGGCAAGACCAAAACGTCCCTCCGCCAGGCGGCTGCGCAGGGCTTCATAGCTGTAAACACCGCGACGGGTGTCCTCAATACACTGCGGCGTACCGCACAGGATAATGCCCAGATGCTGGGCTTTGCCCTGCAGGGTGTCGTTATACATGGTCAAAATCTTTTCATAATTGTACTGCCGGGTGATGGCGTTGGGTACTTTATAGATGTTGACTAGTTCATCAATCAGTACCAGCATACCGCTATATCCCGCTTTTTTCAAAAAGGCGGCCAGCAATTTGATGTATTCGTACCAATCCTCATCGGTTATGACAATGTTGATACCCAGCTCGGCCTTAGCCTCGCTTTTGGTATTGTACTCACCCCGCAACCATTTGATGACCAATGCCTGTTGCTCAGGGTTGTCCTCCAGGGTGGCTCGGTAGTACATGGTCAACAGTCTGGCAAAATCAAAGCCGTGAACCAGCTCATTCAGGGAGCGGATCACCCCGAAAATGCGCCGCTCAACCGCAGAGCCGAAATCGTCCGATTCTGGGAGAATACCCTCGGCGGCAACTTCGCTTTGAACGCCGCTGATCCACCGGTCCAGGATCAACTGCAGTGCGCCGCCCTCGGGCCGGGTGCGGGTGGATAGATTGCGGATCAGCTCCCGATAGGTGGCGAGACCCTGCCCTTTGGTACCCTGCAAACGGCGTTCCGGGCTTAGGTCGGCGTCTGCCACCACAAAGCCCCGCTCCATGACATTGCTGCGGATGGCCTGCAGCAAAAAACTTTTACCGCTGCCATATTTACCGACAATAAAACGAAAGGAAGCGCCGCCGTTGGCGATAATGTCCACATCATGCAGTAACGCGGTAATTTCCGACTCTCTGCCGACGGTGATATAGGGCAGACCGATGCGGGGTACAACACCGCCTTTAAGCGAGTTAATGACTGCGGACGCAATGCGTTTTGGAATTTTCATAGACTCCTCCAAAAAATACAAACAGTGAAAATCGCAGAAAGAAATACAAATAGAATAAAAAGAGAATTCAAAGCAGTTGTGAAATATCCTCCAGATAATCCTCCAATAGTACGGCTTTTCCGTCTTCAAAGATTACGGCGGTATCTCCTATGATATCCAGTAGCTTTTCGTTGACAGTGTCTGCCAGCAGATCCGGTGTCAGACCTGCAGAACGGGCTGCGGCGGTTACGGTATCATAGGGCGCATTACAGCTGCTAACAGAAACCAGCGCTTGCAAAAAAGTCTGCTCCGGCATAGAGAAAAGGGAACTCTCTCCGCAGTTGCCGGAGGTATCGCAGCTATCATCTGCGAAAGTGGGCAGATTCTCTTTCAGTGGGGTGACAGTCTGCCGGGGCGGCACTGGTAAAACGGATGGCGTCGCAACAGGTTGGTCAAGGGGAAATTCCTCCTGCCGGATGGGAATATCGGCAAGCAGCTTATCTCTTGTCGCGTCGGCTGAACGGCGTATTTCCCCCAAAAGATCCGTGTTTAAACGGATCGCGTCCAGCTGCGTCTGACATTGCCGCCGGATTTCCTCCTGCTGTGCAGCCCGTTGGTCGGCCTGCTCTTCGTACAGCATCAAATCAATCTCTTTGTCCAGCAATGCCAAAAGGGTGCGGCTGGGCTTTTCAGATTTAAGCGGCGGCGAAAAAGAGAGCCGCTCCCGAATGTGTGCCTCCATATTTTTAATCAGAACACCCAGGGCGCGGTTTTTGCATCGTTGACAATACAGACGGGTACACTGCCATTTTCCGTTGCTGCAGCTGTACCGGTAGTAGTCGTGAATCCGGTATTCAGTAGTTTGTCCGGGAAGGATGTCGTAAAAAACGGCGCCGCCGAACATTTCGTAGGCATGGGTATGAATCCGGCCGAACAGCTTTTCAGACAGGGAAATCTTATTGTTTTTCTGTGTGTATCGCAGATAAGCCCGCAAACCGCCGCAGATCAGCCGAGTATAACGTTCCGGCTGCTGTTTGTAAAACCGGGAATGCAGCGGGTCATATCCGGATAAAACGCTTAACGCGATTAAAAGCTGCTCATCGGTAATAACCTGGCCTTCATCGGTATCCGGCGTATCGGTACAGTGGTTCAGACAGTACAAAGCGTTTTCAAAACCGGTGTCCACCACATTTTGCAGCAGAGCAACCGGCAGGCTGTAATAGGCGGCAAAATCGCATAGCCATACCCGCAGGTAGCTGTCCATCCAATGGTCAAACCGGCGGTAGGTCTGCCAAAACTGTATCAGTTTTTCAAAGGCGTCAGTCGGATCGGACGCTCCGATCAGGTCAAGCAGCTCGTAAAGATACAAAAATTTAAAAGAGCTGCAGCCGGGCTTAGCCTCGCCCTTGCGTACGGCAGTCCGCCAGGTAAAATAACCGCGCAGCTGGGCGACATTCATCTGCTGGTAGGTGGGGTAATAACAGCTCAAGTCTCCTGTGTAGGGGCAGTTATCCTCGTACTGCTCCATAAATTTTGCCTGCTGGTAAAAGATATACTCCCGGTTTTGTGTACCGGAGTAGACGGAGTTGATAAGCTCCTTCATCTGGCGAAAGACAGGCGGGGTATAGCTTGCCATCTGAGAGGCGGTATAGAGAATGGGCGTATCGGAATACACCTTGTCCGGAAAAAGGTCACTGCCTGCATGTTCCCGCAAAATGTCCTGTATCAGCTTTTCCAGATCCTGCATGACAGCCTTCTCCGTTTCTCCCGTTGGCAGGGCATAATAAAAACCACTTTTTGTTGTGTGCACCCTTTATTATAGCAACAAAGCTTTGGAAATGCAAGCACTGATGTTACCGCAATTCTGCCTTTTCGATGGGCTTTTCAATAAAAATGTGCCGGAAAAAGCTCAAAAAGAAGAAGAGTCAATGAAGTGCGAAACATCTGTCGGGAACAAACATTTTTGCTTGCTTTTTACCGGTCAAATAGGTATAATGAAAGCGGTTTGCAGTGGAATACTGTAACAGAACAAACCGAGAAAAAAGAAAGGACCCTTTTTTTCATGGAAATGACTCCCAATTGGATATTACTGGTTGTATCAATTTTGGCATGCTTAGGCGGCGTACTGATGCGTTCGTGCTACTGCAAGCGTATGATAACGAATACTCGGGGTTACCATTTGCAGAATTGTTGTAACAGTGTGGTATGCGCTTTGATGCTGCTTGCTATGGGCGGAAAGGATGCGCTGCAATTTTCCGGGTTTACTCTGTTATTAGGGCTGGCGTTTGGTCTGATCACGATGGCGCAGGGGCTCTCCAATTCTGCGGCACTGCATGCCGGTCCGCTTTCCTACACCACAGTTATTGTTTCTCTGGCCTCCATTATCCCGGCAGTCTCCGGCGCGCTGTTCTGGAACGAGCGGATCAGTGTATTGCAGATTGTCGGCATCATTCTGCTGGCGGTGTGCTTTGTTTGTTCTGTCAATAAGGATGAGGACTCTTCCAAGGCTTCTCTGCGTTGGCTGGCCCTTTGCGTGGTAGCATTTCTGGCAACAGGTGGCATCGGTGTGATGCAGAAAATTCATCAAAGCTCGGAATACAAGGCAGAGCTGAGCGGCTTTTTGATCATTGCTTTCCTGTTTTCTGCCATATCTGCCTTGATACTGTATCTTGTTACTCCGTCTGCACCGGTGGAAACCCCCAGCAGTGAGGGCACAATATTTGCTTCAACCGGCTCTAAACGGGTACTGCTGTTGGCGGGTATGTTTTTGGTGCTGGGTATTTGTTCTGCCATCAATAACAAATTCAACCTATATTTATCAGGTATTATGCCCAGTGCGGTCTTTTTCCCGCTTGTCAACGGAAGCAACCTGGTGCTGTCCACAGTAGCAAGTGTAGTGCTGTTCAAAGAAAAGCTCAGCCACCGTCAGTGGGTGGGCATGGTTTTGGGTACCGTAGCCGTACTGCTGCTATGCCTTTGATAAAAGAGCTAAGGGACAGATCCTGCAGGGTCTGTCCTGATTTTTCATCACAAAATGGCCTCAAGGAGGGAGTTCACACTATGAAAAAACTGTATTTATTGCCGCAGGATGGGCAGTATTACAAAGCAAATTTGCATTGCCACAGCACAGTCTCTGACGGACGGCTTACGCCGGAACAGTTACGGGATGCGTACAGAGCCGAGGGTTACAGCATTCTTGCTATTACCGACCATGAGGTCGGGGTGGATCATTCCGATTTAAATCTGCCGGATTTTTTAATGCTGACCGGTTATGAGATCAGCGTCAACCCGGTGGGAACCGACTATGTGAGGGAAAAAGTGTGTCATATCAACCTGATTTCCTCCCGACCAGACTACACCAAACAGGTCTGCTATGACCCGACCCATTTCAACGATTATCTGCGGAAAAGCCTTCGTCCGGAGGATATTCCGGAGGAGACCTATACCCGCAGCTACTCACCGGAATGTGTAAATGAAATTGTCCGGCAGGCGCATGATAAAGGGTATCTGTGCAGCTACAATCACCCTACCTGGTCTATGGAAAGCTTTGCGGAATACGGACAGTATAAGGGCTTTGATATGATGGAGATGGTGAACAACACCAGCACGGTTGTGGGGTACGATGAGTGCAACAGCCATGCCTATGACGAGATGCTTCGCGCAGGCAGAAGATTATCCTGTACCTGTACCGATGACAATCACGATGCATTTCCGCTGGGCGACCCCAAAAATGACAGCTTTGGCGGCTATATTTGGCTGAACGCGCTGGCGTTGGACTATGACAGTGTGATAGAATCCCTGCGGTACGGAGATTTCTATGCCAGTGCAGGCGGGCCGACGATTAGTGAGCTGAGCTTTGACGGACAAAAGGTTCGGCTGGTATGTTCCGGCGCAAGGGAGATCCGCCGCATCAGCAACCTTCGGTCGGGAATGCTGAGTTTCCGGCCAGGGGAGGGAGAGCTGCTGACAGAGATAGAAAGCGGATTAACGGACGAGGAGAGCTATTTCCGCTTTCAACTGGTCGGACCGGACGGAAAATGCAGCTTTACCCGCGCCTATTACCCGGATGAAATGGAACAGGCATTTAAAAAGTTGTAAGTTTCATTTTTTTTCTAACATTTCATCAATGAATACTTTTTCTGCTTTACAAATTCAATAAATACTTTTATAATATGCTTAGAGCGCAAGAAAAAAGAAAGAGATACTGATTTTATGAAAATGGCAGGTGAAAATAATGCTGAAAATCACAAAGAATGAGGAAAGTATCCTAAAGCTGCTTTGGACGGAAAACCGTGCATTATCCCGCACCCAGATTATTGAACTGACCCCGGGACGCAAATGGGAGCCGCAGTCAGTACACCTGCTGTTGAACAGTCTTTTGGACAAGGGTTTGATAGAGGTTGCAGGATTTGAACGGATGGGCAAACGTTACGGCAGGATGTACGGTGTAGCCTATACCCGTCCCCAATTGGCACTGCGTCAGATGCGCGAAGGGATGCAGGGCGAAGAGGGAACGGATGTTGTCAGCCTGTTTGAGGTGCTGGTCAACGAGCAGGATGTGGACGTGGAGACGCTGAAACAGATGGAGGCAATTCTCAACAAAAAACGTGAAGAACTTCAGAAAGCAAGAGAGTAAGCCCTTGTAATATGCTCCGAAAAAAGAAAACCGATCTGCTATAAAAAGCAGGTCGGTCTTTCTTATAAGCCTAAAAATTCGGTTTTTCCGTCGCCAAGGGTCTTACCAAGAAAATGATAATAGAACTGTACATATTTCAGTGCGTTAAACCGTTTGTCCCCCTTGCACTGTAAAATACCTGCCTGAGTGCGGATATTCAGCTTATTGTGTCCCAGTACAGCCAAACGGCGCAGATCGCTGAAAAGGTAGCAGGTTTCCTTTCCGTCCGCTGTCAGATATAGCCGATCCCCAAACAGCTGCAAACCGGCGCGGTCAACCAGCTTGTGTTTGCGTTTATAGGGTTGTACGGAGAAAAGCTGAACCGTATCCGTATAGTAAGGGGTATCCTGCCGAACCGAGATATCCAGTTTGCCCAGAGCCTTGCTTTGGGCTTCGTACCAGTCATTCATTTTGGCAAAGGGAAAGGGCCGGTCTACACCGGTCAAGGTCATATCCTCACCGTAGCGGACGGTTCTGTTGCAGGACAGACAGCGGGCGGTATTTCCGTGGCTCTGCCAGCGGGTAAAGCCACAGTCCGGGCAGTAATAGAAGGCACGTTCCAAATATTCCGCACGTTTATTTCCCAAGAACGCGGCGGTGTCGGTTGCGGCATTTACTTCTATTCCGTTCAGGATACGGGCATAAAAATCTTCATCCGAAAGCGCGGCATACTCCTCCGGTTCAATGACATCCGAAGCATATATCTTCATCCGGCCAAGGCGCATATTGTCACTCCAGCGGGGATTGACTCCGTAACCGCCTTCAATTTTGATCAAAAGCACCGGTATTTTTAGTGCCCTGGCCAGGGAAACGATGGACGGCTTGATATATTCGGTTTTTCCACTGTAGGTGCGGTTACCTTCCGGCGCAATGACAATATGCGCTTTTTCTTTGGCTGCCTGATAGCATTTTTTAATGGCACCCACATCAATGGCTGTTTTATCAATGGGGATCAGGGCAAGAGCATACTCTAACAGACGGGAGATCCAACCGCAGGAAAAAATGTCCTCGGTTGCCATAAAAACCATGTTACGGCGCAGCATAACATGGATAAAAAGTTCATCCCCCGGGGTAACATGGTTGTGAAGCACCAGAAAATTGCGCTTTTGCGGATTGGAAAAGGGCACAATTCTGGCGTGGTAAACCAGTTTGCAATAGGCGACCAGCGGCAGAAAACCGAGGATGGCCAGTACCATATGACGCGGCTTTAAGATGCGCGGACGCTTCTTTTTCTTCTTTTTTTCAGAAGGCTGTAGGGCGGAGGTTTGCATCATAATAAAATCCCTCAAGGGCGCTGCAAAGAGGGAGAGAAAAAGCTCCCTGTGTTTGTCGGCACCCCGTGATATCCTTTCTCATTCCATTATACCCTGCATCCTTCTTTTTTTCAACATATTTCAGACGGTTATCCGGAAAGAATGCCTTTTGTAAGGATTTATTGACTGCACCGGGAGAGCCATTCCTCCAGACACAGACCACTTTGGGCAATCTGTGCGGCAGTGTTCCCTACCCAGCGCCAGTGCCAGGGCTCGTAATGCACTCCGGTAATATCCTCTTTTTCTTTGGGATAGCGCAGAATGAAACCGTAGTCGGCACCGTGTTCGCAAAGCCAGCGGAATTGCTCGGTTGTATCAAAATCTTCGGTTAAATCGCTATGGGTCAGGTACCAGTCGTTGCTGACAAGATCAGCGGCCAGTCCAAGCGCATGCTCGCTGGTACCGGGTCTTGCTACCCATCCGGCAGCCTGCTGCTCCGCCTCGGCCGGGGCAAAGCCGCGATCCAAATAGCTTTGCACCTTGCGCCGGAACAGTTCCCTCTGGTAGTCGACAGATCGATAACCGCTGACCAGAAAACAGGGTACATTTGCTTTTCGTGCATCAGCCAGCAGCCGGTTCATTGCCTGGGCGGCGTGAATTTCCAGTTGTTTTTCGCTATCGGTCACCTGGCCTAAGGCGGGAATATACTCTGCGGTAAGGGGGTGCGCATCATTGATCAGTGTCAGGGGCCAGTCAGCCGGAGTAATTTCGGGAACTCCGTCGGCAGAAGTCACTGCGGGTGATGAGTCGGCGCTGATTGGATCGGAGATGTCGACAGAATGAACAGTACTGCGGCAACCGATGAACCAAAGACAACCTATGCCTATCAAAGCAAGGCAGACGGCGTGTGGGATGCGCCGGGAAAATCTGTAACGGTTAAACAAAATAAAAAGCCTCCTTTTGTACATGGTAAGTACAGAGGAGGAGGCTGCGATACACCGCAAATTACAGATTACCGCTCAGGGTCATGACGGCACAAAGTGTCGCCAGCGGTGCGGTTTCGCACCGTAAAATACGGGGACCCAAGCTGATTGGGGTACTGACAGCAGCTGCTTTTTCGGCCTCTTTTTCGTCAAAACCGCCCTCAGAGCCTGTGATGATGGCAACGGTGCCCGCACCGGCAATCAAATTGTTGAGCCCGGGACTGTCCGGTTGGGCCTCATAGCAAAACAGCGCAGCATCATAATCCGGCAGCTGCTGAAGCATTTCGTCAAAGGTTAGCGGCAGCTCGACCCGGGGGATAACATCCCGTCCGGACTGTTTGGCGGCCTCCAGTGCAATGCGCCGGTAGCGCTCGTTTTTTTGCTCCTCTTTTTTGGGGGCGGCCACACAAAAACGGCTGAAAAAAGGTACAATGCGTATAGCACCCAGCTCGGTAGCCTTTTGGATAATGTGCTCCAGCTTATCTGATTTGGGATAGCCGACATATAAGGTGACGGCAATATCCGGCTCAGCGCAACCGGCCTGTGAGGATAGAATCTGACAGGTGACCTCCTGTTGAGAAACGGTCTGTATGCAGCATTCATACCGCATGCCGGTGCCGTCAAAGGCGGTGATACGCTCACCGGGTTTTGCGCGCAGTACCCGGCTGAGATGTGCGGCCTCCTCACCGTCCAGGGTTAATGTGGCAGCAGAAGAGATGATGCGCTTGGGATTTACATAATAACGATGTGCCATAATGGCCTCCTTTATACATCCCGGTCGGCAGTTTTTACAGCAGCACGGGTTCTCTACCTGAAATATGGTTAAATTTTCCTTTTCCCACCGGGGAAAAATATGTTATAATAAAAGAAAAACCGCAGGAGGATATTCCTATGGAATGGACGGATATTTGTGTGACCGTACCCCGCCGCTGGGCTGACACTGCCGAAGCAGTGGCAACCGGCATCTCTGGCAGCGGCATTTATGTAGAGGATTACGCTGACCTGGAGCAGCAGGTAGAGGCAATGGCCCATGTGGACCTGATTGAGCCGGAGCTGCTGCAAAAGGATAGAGAAACAGTAAAGGTGCATATGTACCTGGCGCCAGACGAACCGGATGTCCCCGGTATTCTGGAGCTGCTTCGCAGCCGTCTGCTGCGTGAGGAGGCGGAATTTCAGCTGGATGTTGCAGGGGTGGAGCAGGCAGATTGGGAAAACAGCTGGAAAAAATATTATCACGCGCTGCCTATCGGTCAGCGATTGATGGTCTGCCCCAGTTGGGAGCAGACCCCCACCGACCGGATCGTACTGCGACTGGATCCGGGTATGGCTTTCGGTACGGGTACTCATGAGACCACATCTCTGTGTTTAGAACAGCTGGATGCGCGCATCCACGGCGGAGAGAGAATACTGGATGTGGGTTGCGGAAGCGGTATATTAGGCATTGCGGCACTGCTGCTGGGCGCAGGTCAGGCAGAGGGTATCGATATTGACCCCATGTGTGTGCGTACCGCCGGTGAAAACGCCGCCTTAAACGGTGTAGAGGGCAGATTCACGGTATATGTAGGAAATCTGAGCGAGAAGGCTCACGGACCGTACGATATAATCTGCGCTAATATTGTGGCAAACGCCATCAAAATGCTCAGCCCTTCGATCCCTGCCCTGCTGGCACCGAACGGTGTGTACATTACCAGCGGTATCATTATTGAACGGCGAGATGAGGTTGCCGATGCGCTGCGAAGCTGTGGCTTTGCCATTGAGCAGATTCTGGAAAAGAACGGCTGGGTCAGCATCATTGCCCGACTGGCTTAACCGCGGGTTGTATATAGGAATAATCTTAACCCGAAACGGCAGGATTGTCAATTCCGTGCGGTATTTAAGACCTTTCTGCCATCAAAAAAAGAATTTTTACACAAATTACCGGTAAACCGCGCATTGCACACTGGAAATTTGCATAAAAGTGTGTTAAAATAAAAGTGGGTATACACAATAAAAACAGGAAAAGGAGATCAGACTACTATGAAAATGATTACAGCTATCGTAAATAAGGATGACGCAGGAAATGTTTGCCATGCATTGACAGAAGCCGGCTTTTCTTTCACCAAACTGGCAACCACCGGCGGCTTTTTGATGTCCGGTAATACCACCCTGCTGATCGGTACCGAGGATGACCGTGTGGACGCTGTTATTGAAACCATGCGCAGCAAGTGCTGCCGCCGTACTGAGATCGTTCCGGCAACCGCCAGCTACGGGATGAATATGGCTAGCTCCTATCCTTTAGAGGTGACCACTGGCGGCGCCATTATCTTTGTGACGGATGTTGTCCGCTTTGAGAAGTTGTGATTTTTGACAGCTTTATAGGGAGCGGGGAGGTTCGATCTGAGCTGTCCGCCGTCATCAAACAGGGGACACTACCCCATGCAGTTCTGATTATTGGTCAAACCGGCTGTGGCACCGGCTATTTTGCCCGGTTGCTTGCAGCCGATTTGATTTGTCAGGGCTTGCCTGCGCAAGAGGCAGAGCGACGCTGCCGTGCAGTTTTGCAGCAGCAGGATGAGGATGTGCTGCACCTGCGGGGGACCGGTGCCTCCGGACAAATACCGGTGGATGCGGTGCGGGAAATTCGTTCGCAGGCAATCAGGACCTCTCTGTCCGGTACGGCAAGGGTGGTCATTTTGCACGGTGCGGATCATTTAAACGCCTCCTCTGCTAACGCGTTGCTCAAAATATTGGAGGAACCGCCCGAGGGCGTGTACTTATTGATTACCGCCCCCTCGGCAGATGCTTTGCTACCTACGGTCCGCTCCCGCTGTAGTACTTTTCAACTGGATCATCCCTCCGTACAGGAATGTGCAGATTATTTGATCCGGGAGGGTGTTGAGTCGGTTCGGGCAAACCAGCTTGCTGTTATTTTTCAGGGGCGCATCGGTGCGGCTATCGCAGCGGCGCAACCGGCAAACCGGCAAATTTTTGCAGATGCCCTTGCCGCCTGCGAGGCGATCGGTATGCAGGATGCCTGGCAGCTGATGCAGATTTTTGTTGGATATGAAAAAACGACCGCCAAAAAGGACGGAGCGAAACAGGACGCAAAACCAAAGGGTAAGGTTGTTTTCGACCCTGCCGCCAGGGAGACGGAACCGGATTGGCGAGCAAAGCTATATCTGTTGCTGCAATATCTGACTGATGTGATGGATACTGCGCTGCATGAACAGGACTGTGTACCGGTTTCGGCGGCTTTGGCAGCCGCGGCATTACCGGCAGTCAGTCTTGCTATGCAACAGCTGCGACAAAACGCACAGCCAAAGCTGGTGCTGACAGCGCTTGCAGTCCGGCTGGGTAGCTGAAAAAGAATATCAAACGGCTTTCTTTTCTACGGAAAGAATTACGAACGGAGTTATTTATGAAGCAGGTAATCGGTGTACGGTTCAAACCCACCGGAAAAATTTACTATTTTGATCCCAATGGCTACCAACCGGAAAAAGGCGGGTTTGTGATTGTGGAAACCGCCCGTGGGGTAGAGTGCGGTGAGGTCATTCAGCCGGTGCACGGTGTGGCAGATTCCTCTGTTTGCAAGCCGTTAAAAAAGGTTATCCGCAATGCCGACAGTGTGGATATTCGTAAAGCACGGCAAAACCGAGAAAATGAGGAAAAGGCTTTCCGTATCTGTGAAGAGCGGATCGCCAAGCACAAGCTGGATATGAAGCTGGTAGAGGTAGAGTATCCGTTTGATTCCTCTCGTATTTTATTTTATTTTACGGCGGACGGCCGGGTGGATTTCCGGGATCTGGTCAAGGATCTTGCCGGGGTCTTTCACGCCCGTATTGAGCTGCGCCAGATTGGTGTACGTGATGAAAGCAAGATGATCGGCGGCATCGGCATATGCGGACAACCCTTTTGCTGCAGTCGTTTCCTGTCGGATTTTCAGCCGGTCAGCATCAAGATGGCCAAGGAACAGGGTCTGTCTTTGAACCCGGTGAAAATCAGCGGCAGCTGTGGCAGGTTGATGTGTTGTTTGGCATATGAACAGCCCGCCTATGAATATCTGAACAAAATTACGCCTGGGCAGGGTAGCGTGGTGCGAACCCCTGACGGTGAGGGTACGGTGCTGGAGGTCAACCTGGTCAGCGGTAAGCTGCGCGTGCGGATAGACGGCACCAATGAGGCAATGGGACACTGGTATAACCGCAGGGAATGCAGTTATCTGCGAGGCGGAAAAAGATCGCCCATGCCGGAGGAGGCCGAGCCTGAGACAGAGGAAGAGCTGCAGTAAGGGTAAAGTTTGAAGAAACTTTCTGAAAAAGGTTGATTCCTGCATTTTTTATGGTAGAATAGTCAATAAGCCGAAGGGCTGTTTTGCAGTCTGCCGGTTTTTGAGGAGGACGGTATTGTCGCCGGTCTTCGGATTAAACGATGGAGGTGAATGAACAATGGCTTACAAAATTACCGATGCATGCCTGGCTTGCGGTACCTGTGAGGGTGAGTGCCCTGTCAGCGCTATCTCTATGGGTGACGGCAAGTACGAGATCGATGAGAGCGCTTGCCTGGATTGCGGCACCTGTGCTGCCGCCTGTCCCGTTGGTGCTATCGAGCAACAGTAATTACAAAAAAGAACAGACGGTATCCGGTTTCCTATGGGGAAAACGGCTATACCGTCTGTTTTTTTGTGTGCTCGGTATGAGCAAATCACTTGGTGGTGAAAGCCCGCTACAGACCAGGCAGTAGGAACTGTTAGCTAAAGACAGGGGTGTCCATCGTGAGGTGGAATCTGCAAGAAGTCAGCACAAGCCATAGTAGCAAGGAGACTTGTGAAGGGCTGAACAATCAAAAATCCCAAGTAACGGGCGGAAAGGAGTGCGACATGGAAAACGCAGAATACATTGGAAACGATGGATTCCTACAAAGGGAAAGTGTGGAAAACGAAGAGTATGCATAAGCGCAGAGCGTCGTACAAATGGAAACAGAAGAACAGGACAATGCAAGTGACCCTACGGAAAGAATCCTCGACAGAGATAATCTGAACAGGGCATACCAACAGGTCAAGTCAAACAAGGAGCTACCGGGAATTGACGGAATGACCGTTGAGGACGCTCTTCCGTGGTTATAGGAACACAGGAAGAACTTCTTGACAGTATCAAGAGAGGATGGTTCAAACCGAATCCCGTGAGACGAAAAGAAATTCTGAAGCTGGACGGCGAAGTAAGAAAGTCGGGAATACCGACAGTCATAGGCCGCATCGTTCAGCAGGCAAACGCACAGGTACTCATATCAATCTACGGGCCGATTTTCGTAGACGGGAGTTACGGCTACCGTCCGCACAGATGACAATCGGAAAAGTGAAGGAGTATGCAGAACAGGGCTATAAGTACGCAGTACAGTTAGACCTGTCC
>DCHC01000001.1:0-2267 GCA_002314755.1 Faecalibacterium sp. UBA1762
GTTGCAGGAGACATACACCACCCGCCCGGGTAGGAGGGTCAGCACCGACTGCAAAAAAGCGGCGTCGCTGCCTGCGCGGGGCGGATCCATAAACAGTACATCGGGCGCGGGGCTGTTTTGGGCGGCAAGCTGACGCATAAAGCTTCCGGCGTCCGCAGCGACAAACCGGGCGTTTAAAATGCCGTTCTTTTTGGCATTGCGGATGGCGTCCTGTATGGCAGCCCGGTTGGATTCCACCCCGACCACCCTGTCAGCGCCCTGCTTTGCGGCAATCAGACCGATTGTGCCGGTACCGCAGTAGGCGTCCAGCACGGTATCTCCGGGGCGAATGGCCGCTGCCATCATGGCCTGGGTGTATAGCTTTTCGGTTTGGGCGGGGTTGATCTGGTAAAAGGCGGTAGGGGAGATGACAAACCGGGTATCGCACAACACATCCAAAATATCCCCCGGGCCGAACAGGGTCTTGCAGCGTTCCCCCAGCACGGCACTGGAATCCTTTTGATTGATATTCTGCACTACGGTGGTCAGGCCGGGCAGCTCTTGCCGCAGGGCGTTGACAAAGTTTTTTGAGCCGGGCAGAATATCCGGATAGGTGACCACCACCACCATCAGTTGGCCGGTCACCGCGCCGTACCGCACCAGTACATGGCGCAAAAGACCGGTGTGCCGATCCTCATCATAGGCGGTGTACCGCAGCCTGGCAGCGCACCGACAGACCGCCTGTACCGCTGCCGCGGCGGTGGGGTTTTCCAGCAGGCAGTCCCGTATGGGGATGATACGGTGGGTGTTTTGAGCATACAAACCGCAGATCAGCTTGCCTTGCGGGTCGGTGCCGAAGCTGGCAATCAGCTTGCAGCGGTAGTGTGTGGGCTCCTCCGCACCGAGAATAGGCCGCACCGGGCCGAATTTACCCAGAAGGCGGGTAACAGCCTGGTATTTTTCCGCCAAAAGGGCGGGGTAAGGCTGCTGCAGGCCGGTACAACCGCCGCAGTGAAGCTTTTCATAGCAGCATTCCACAGTGATCAGTTTGCTCCTTTACCGTAAATAATGGGGGACTACACCTTACGCTTAAAAAAGGTGTTTTTTTCTGCCGGTGGGACAAAAGGGTTACAGCTGCTCACAGGCTGCCAGCAACCGCTCGCGAAGGGTCAAAAGCAGGGTGGGGTCATCGGTAAAGTTTTCAAAGCTGACAGTCAGCTTGCGGGCAAGGCCCAGGGCTGCCTCCGGGTTCTTTTTTCCCAGCATGGCCAGCAGCTCATACTCCTCGGCACCCAGCACAATGCTCCAGCCCCGGTTAGACAGCAGCACGCTGTCATGCGCCGGATCCGGGTAGGTGACAAAGCCGTCCCCTTTAAACCGGGCGTCGGCGTTCAGACCGTAAAAGCCGTCGAACCAGTAGCTGAAGCCCCAGTGCAGAAAACCGGTGATGCCCTGGGCAAAGCAGGCCCATTTGAGCATACGGGAATACCGGGCGGGCTGGTCGATAAAACGGTTCAGATACCAGCTGTCCTCCGGGTAGCAGCAGGTGTAGGTCCATACCTGCTTACCGGCTGCCTGGCGGCGGGCAAAGAAATCCTTGCCCTGCTCAAACACATTCAGCCGGGGCACAAAGATGTCGCAGTCCTCGGCAAGGCCAAGGGCGGTATCATACTCATCAATCGGCTCGCTGCAGGGCACGCCGGGCATACACTCCCGGATAATGCCGCGCAGCCATAGCCAGTTTTCGGTCTCGTGGGGCTCATCCTCCAAATGGGTGATCAGCATGGGCAGCCAGCCCTTTTGCTCAAAATGGCTGTACACCGCCCGAAACAGCTGGCGGGCAAAGGCCTCATATTCCGGCGAACGGACAGCCAGCTTAATGGGTTGTCCCTCTTCGTCAAAGCTGGCCATGTTGGCACCGGTCAGAGAATCGGTGGTGGCGGACAGGACGATCTTGCCAAAGCTGCCCCGGTCAAGGAACAGCCGGATCCATCGGTCGCAGACGGAAAAATCAAACTGCCAGTTCAGCTCATCCACCCTTTTGGAGGCACAGGCAAGCAGATAAACAATGCTCACCGGCAGTACATTGATCCGCATTTCCGCCATTTTTTGAGCAAAGTTACCCATGGTATCCCACCATTTTTCGCTCAGATGCCGGTAGTCTTCGCCCATAAAGGACACCAGATCGGTGTTTAAAAAGTATTCGTGGGCAAGGGCGCCATCCTTGGGGGCGGGCAGCACGGCGTTATAAATTTTTAGGGACACCGCGGCCTCAAAATCACCGGCGG
>DCHC01000001.1:2314-7701 GCA_002314755.1 Faecalibacterium sp. UBA1762
GGGTGCGGTCTCGGGCACGGCGACCACCAGCAGCAGCGACTGGGTGGCGCTGGCAGCCACCGTGCAGGGGTGAAACGGCACCGGCTTATCCGGATAGGGCAGACCGTCATTATAGGTGAGGTACTCCTGCAGATACAAGGTAAAGCAGGCGGGGTCAATGCCGGTCACTTGGGTGATTTCTGCGCTTTCGAGGGTAAAATCCACCGTGTCGCGCAGCAGGATCTGCCCCAGGTCGTGACCGCCGCGGGCGGCGGAAAGTTTCATCAGGTTTGTGTCATCTCGACCGATCCGGTCATGTTTCCATGCGGTTTCGGCACTGGTTTTGCACCAGATATGCATAAGCTTTGCTCCTTTTTTCCTTTGATTTTTATTTGCGGGTAGAGGGTTTTCTCCCCGTTGGGGTACGTTCCGGGTAGGCCCGGTAGTAGGGGGAAGGCTCCCTTCGGTTTAGGGCTTCGTCGGGCGGGGGAGACCCTATTTTACGGAACAGACAATGAAAAATAACCCCCAAAGCCCGGCAAACACGGGCTGCGTTTTTACTGTTCATCTGCGGATAGGGGCTGGGTCAGGAGTGGATCTCCAGCAGCTTGGTCTTCAGCTCGGTCTCCAGCTTTGCCAGCTCTTTTTCCGCATCGGCGCGCTTTTGGCGTCCCTCGTCCTGAATCTGCATCACCTCATCCAGGGTGGCAATCAGGGTTTCGTTGGTGTGGACCAGGGTATCCATATCCACAATGCCCCGCTCGCTCTCCCGGGCGGTCTCTACGGTGGCGGTCTGCAGGGCGTCGGCGTTTTTGCGCAGCAGCTCGTTGGTCATATTGGCCACCTCGCGCTGGGCCTCCATCGCCTTTTGAGAATGGGACAACCCCACGGCAATGACCATTTGGCTTTTCCACAGGGGGATGGTGTTGACGATGGTAGACTGAATTTTTTCCGCCATCAAGGTGTCGTTATTTTGTACCAGTCGGATCTGAGGAGACATCTGGATGGATACCATCCGGGACAGCTCCAAATCATGAATCTTCTTTTCAAACCGGTCGCAGAGGGCGGCAAAATCGTTGGCGGCCTGGGCGTCCTCCGGCAGACCGCTTTGGGCTGCCTTTTGCTGCAGCTCTGCCAGACGGGTGGCACGCAGCTCCGCCAGCCGCTTTTTACCGGCAAGGATATACATGGACAGCTCTTTAAAGTAGGTCAGGTTCAGTTCGTACATCTGATCCAGCATGGCGATATCCTTCAGCAGGGTAACCTGGTGCTTTTCCAGCTCGTCTACAATGCGGTCCACATTGACGGAGGCTTTTTCGTATCGGGCCTGCAGGGATGCCAGACGGCTGCGTCCTTTTTGAAAGACGGCGCGCAGACCCTTGGCCTCGTTATCCACGCTGAAGCCCTTTAGCTCGGTGATCAGGCCGGTGACCATTTCGCCAACCTCGCCCATATCCTTGGTGCGCACCTTTTGCAGCGCATCATCAGAAAAATCGGCTATTTTGCGCTGGGGCGCAGCGCCGTACTGCAGCACCACATTGCTGTCGGTCACATCGATCTGCTTGGCAAAGTCGTCAATGATTTTGCGCTCTTCCTCGGTAAAGTTGCTTTCATCCAGCGTCCGGGGCTGCTCTGCCCGGGTGGGCTGGGGCACTGCCTGTGCGGCGGGCGCGTCCGGGTTTAGGGTCAGGGTGGGGATAGATGTGTCTGTCATAAGAGGTTCCGTTCCTTTCTTGTGGTGTGGTTTGCATGGAATGATATCCTACACGGCCCTTTACCGGTGAGGAAAAGGGACCGGGAAGTTGCAAAAATAAGATAACGGTTTATATATGCAAGCGTTACCGGCGGCTTTCTGTTTGCAGTTGGGCGTTTGCAGCACCTGTGTAACTCGGTGTAACGCGCGTGTGACAAGGTGTAACAAAAGTGTGACGTAGAGATAGAAATACAGATAGAGATACAGATAGAGAAAGATATAAGAAACAGAGTAAGAGAAAGAGTGAGAGATGTTTTAGCTTAGTGCATACTGTAGGGGGACACAGGGTGCAGACCAACCGTGACCCCGGGCAACCATACGCAGGGGCATAGCGGACAAGTCCGGCAGAAACAAACCGTCGGCACTCTGCTGCACACTGTTTTTCTAATTTTCTGTTATTCTTTAAAACGGCTGCCTCTTCGGAAGATCTGGAAAAAAGCCATAAAACCTGCCTGTGACACTATCATAACACGCGACCGTTTAAAATACAAGACAGCCGGAGCGGATTCCAGCAGCTTTTGTGTAAACCGAACCGGAACAAAGGGACGCAGCCCGATCAAAAACGGCGAACAGCGGAAAAAATTTACAAAAAGTCTTGCGAAAACCCGCCGGGGGGAGTATGATAAGAATCATCATTTTATTGGAGGATACTATTATGTCTTTTTTAGTTGAAACTTCTGCCCGCCATGTTCATGTTACCCAGGAAGCTTTGGAGGTACTGTTCGGTGCCGGTTACCAGCTGACCAAGAAAAAGGATCTGTCTCAGCCCGGCCAGTATGCCAGCAATGAGCGTGTCACCGTTGTCGGTCCCAAGAAGGAGCTGGCCAACGTCTCTATTCTGGGACCTGTTCGCCCCGCCAATCAGGTAGAGCTTTCCGCTTCTGACGCCCGCTCCATCGGTGTGGCAGCCCCTGTCCGCGAGAGCGGCGACATCGCCGGTTCCGGCGCATGCAAGCTGGTCGGTCCCGCCGGTGAAGTAGAGCTGGCCGAGGGCGTGATCGTTGCAAAGCGTCATCTGCACACCACCCCTGCCGATGCAGCCGTGCTGGGCGTTGCGGATAAGCAGATTATCAAGGTCGCCTGCGGCGGTGAAGGCCGTAAGCTGATTTTTGACGATGTGGTGGTTCGGGTCAGCGAAAAGTTTGCCACCGCCATGCATATTGATACCGATGAATCCAACGCGGCAGGCGCACCCAACTGCGGCGAGATCGTCAAGTAATTTTTTACAGGCATATCAAGCGGGATCCCTATCTGCTGCGGCCGATGGGGGTCTCGCTGTTTTGTGTGACATAAAGGTTAAAAAAATTCGCAAAAAGCTATTGCATTTTTTCGGCAGAAGTAGTATACTGTCTAACGGAAACAAACTAAGTCTTTAAGCTGGTACTGTGATACCTGCAAGATTTGCGTAATAGCCTTTTTGTTCTGCCTTAGTGCGCCCAAAAAGGAAAAGACGGTTGATCTTGCAAGCTGCTTGCAAGGTCATTTTTTTGTGGACTTGGCTTGTTTATCAACCAATCAACCGGAGAAATCCGGGTACAAAAGAAAGGATCGTAAGCTATGAAGATGATCTATCAGGTCGAAGACAAACCCAAGTTTAAATCCAATCTCGTTTTTGCTTTCCAACAGCTGCTTGCCATTATCGCCGCCACCCTGCTGGTACCCACCCTGGTTAACGGTAGCCAGGATTATCTGCATATGGATCCCGCTGCTGCGTTGTTCGGCGCAGGCATCGGTACCCTGATGTATGTTTTGATCACCAAAAAACAGAGCCCCGTTTTCCTGGGCAGCTCTTTTGCCTTTATCAGCCCGTTGATCGGCGCGGCCGCGTTCGGTTTTCTGGGCATTATCGTTGGCTCTGTCTGTGCAGGTCTGGTCTATGTAGTCATCGCCATCGTAGTCAAGCTGGTTGGCATCAAGTGGGTTGACCGTCTGCTGCCTCCCGTCATTATCGGACCCACGGTCGCTCTGATCGGTTTAAGCCTGTCCGGCAGCGCCATCAGCAATCTGAACAACGGCGGCAGCTACAACCTGATCTCCATCCTGTGCGGCCTGGTCACCTTTGGCGTCACCATTTTGGCCTCTGTCAAGGGCAGCAAGACCATGAAGCTGATCCCCTTTATCATCGGCGTTGCAGCCGGCTATGCGGTGGCCTCTGTCTTTACCGTCATCGGCAATGTCTGCAACCTGCCCTACCTGCAGGTGGTAGATTACAGCGCCTTTAATACCTTGACCTGGGGCAATATCATCCGCCTGCCGGAGTTCACCTTTGTCCAGGCCATTAAGGAGGGCGGCAGTATGCTGAACGGCGCCGGTGACATTGCTACCCTGGCGCTGCTGTTTGCACCTGTGGCCTTTGTTGCCCTTGCCGAGCACATTGCCGACCATGAAAATCTTTCCAGCATTATCGAGCGCAATCTGATCTCTAAGCCCGGACTGAAGCGCACCATTATGGGCGACGGCGTGGGTTCCATTGTTGGCGCTATCTTCGGCGGCTGCCCCAACACCAGCTACGGCGAGTGTGTCGGCTGCGTCGCTATCACCGGCAACGCTTCCATCTTCACCATTATGACCACTGCCTGCATGGCAATGCTGCTCAGCTTCTTTAACCCCTTTGTCCAGCTGGTCAATACCATCCCCACCTGTGTCATCGGCGGTATCTGCATTGCACTGTACGGTTTTATCGCGGTCAGCGGTCTGAAGATGCTGCAGAAGGTTGACCTGGGCAACAACAAGAACCTGTTTGTCGTCTGCGCCATCCTGGTTCCCGGCATCGGCGGTCTGACCCTCAACTTCGGTGCGGCACTGCAGATTTCTTCCATCGCTACCGCGCTGATCCTGGGCATACTGACCAATCTGCTGATGTCCAACAAGAAGGACGCCGAGGACTGATTCCTCACCCGGTAAACACTATTGCCGCAGCTCTTAAACGGGGCTGCGGCTTTTTGTTTCGCAGGGCTTTCTGTTTGTTTCGTTGCATTTTTTCGTGTTTGGGTGTATGCTATTATCGATACCGGTGTATGCCTGCATACAAAGCGAAAAAACAGGCACAATAAAAGCCGAAACGGACTGCGAACAGGGGGTGTGCGTTTTGACAACCGAAAAAGCAAGCTTTACGGTGACCGGCATGACCTGCTCTGCCTGCAGCGCCCATGTGGAAAAGGCGGTGCGTGCCTGTGAGGGTGTGACAGAGGTATCGGTCAGTCTGCTGACAAATACCATGCTGGTCACGTTTCACACCGGCGCGGTGACGCCGCAGCAGATCATCACCGCCGTGCAAAAGGCGGGTTACGGGGCGAATCTTGTAATAGAGCCCTGGAAGGCTGCAGAAGGCGCGCAAACGGGTGCCTCTACCAATACACAGGAAAAGGAGCGAAAGGCTTTAAAGAGCCGTCTGATTGTCTCGGGTGCTTTTTTGCTGCCGCTGTGCTATATTTCTATGAGTACTATGCTGCGTCTGCCTCTGCCGCCGTTTTTGGCGGGCGGGCAGGGGGCGCTGGTGCGGGCTCTGCTGCAGCTTACCCTTGCCGTGCCGGTGTTGGGGCTGCACTACCGTTATTTTTATGTGGGCTTTAAAACGCTGGTTCATCTTGCCCCCAATATGGATACGCTGGTGGCCATTGGCAGCGGCGCTTCGTTTTTGGTGGGGCTGGTGCAG
>DCHC01000001.1:7750-10311 GCA_002314755.1 Faecalibacterium sp. UBA1762
AGGGGGATGCAGCGGGGATGGCGGCTGCGGTTCGGCAGCTGTATTTTGAATCCTCCGCCATGATTCTGACCCTGATTAGTCTGGGCAAATATTTAGAGCTGAATAGCCGCAGCCAGACCGGCGAAGCCATCCGGCGGCTGATGAGCCTTGCCCCGGATACCGTGACAGTGCTGCGGGACGGGCAGGAGGTGCAGCTTCCCCTTGCCGAAATTCGGGTGGGGGATACCGTTGCAGTGAAGCCGGGTACCGCCGTGCCGGTGGATGGAGTCATCACCTTCGGGCAGGCCACGCTGGATGAGTCGGTTATCACCGGTGAAAGCATTCCGGTAGATAAGACCGGCGGGCAGCAGGTGATCAGCGGCAGCACCGTGCTGAACGGTTATATTACGGTTTGCGCCGGTCAGGTGGGACAGAATACCACCCTTGCCAAGGTGATCGCCCTGGTGCAGCAGGCGGGCGCCAGCAAAGCCCCCATTGCCCGGCTGGCAGACCGGGTGGCCGGTTGGTTTGTACCGGCGGTTCTCACCTGCGCTGCCGTCACCTTTGGGGTTTGGGTTGCTTTTACCGGCAATTTTGCCATCGCTTTCAATATGGCGGTTTCGGTGCTTGTGATCAGCTGCCCCTGTGCGCTGGGGCTTGCTACCCCGGTGGCGATGACGGTGGGTACCGGTCACGGCGCCCGCAACGGGGTGCTTTTTCGCACTGCCGCCGCTTTGGAGCAGCTGCACAAGGTGGATACCGTGGTGCTGGATAAGACCGGCACCCTGACCCTTGGTAAGCCCTTTGTCACCCGGGTACTGCCCGCCGAAGGGCAGGAGCTGCCCCGGCTTTTGCAGCTGGCAGCCGCCTTGGAAAAAAACAGTGAGCATCCCCTTGCGCGCGCCATAGTCCGCTACTGCAAGGAGCAGAAGACCGCCGAGCTGCCCGCCGAGGGCTTTCAGGCAGTGTTCGGGCTGGGCGCCTATGCCGAAACAGGCGGTCGGCGTGTGATCGGCGGCAACGCCGAGCTGATGCGGCAGCATGGGGTGGAGGTCGCCCCCTTGGCTAATGCTGCGGCTCTGCTGGCGGCGCAGGGGAATACCGTAGTCTATTTTGCCCAGGATCGCACCCTGCTGGGGCTGATGGCGCTGGCGGATACGGTCAAGCCGGAGGCGGCGGATGCCATTTCCGCCTTGCACCGGCTGGGTATTCGGGTGGCGATGGCCACCGGAGATAAGCAGACCACCGCTTTTGCCATTGCCCGACAGGTGGGTCTTGTGGCGGATGAGCAGAGCGGAGACGTCATTTACGCCGGGGTGATGCCGGATGAAAAAGCCCGGCTGGTGACCCGGCTGCAGGGGCAGGGCAGAATAGTTGCCATGGTGGGGGATGGGGTGAATGACGCACCTGCCCTTGCCGCGGCGGATGTGGGCATAGCCATCGGGGCAGGAACGGATGTCGCCCTGGACGCGGCGGATGTGGTGCTGGTTAACAACCGACTGACGGATATCGTATACGCCATCGGGCTAAGCCGTGCCACCCTGCGTACCGTGCGGCAAAACCTGTTTTGGGCATTCTTTTATAATATCCTGAGCATACCCATTGCAGCCGGGGCACTGTACCCGCTGCTTTCCTTAAAGCTGAACCCCATGCTGGCGGCTGCGGCTATGAGCTGCTCCAGCCTGTGCGTGGTTACCAACGCCCTGCGGCTGCGCCGGTTTGCCGCCGCGCAGGTAGCACCGTGTAATCCAACGCGGCAGCAGACGGGGACTGCTGTGCTGCCAGCCGAAGCATCGGAAAAACTTTATATTCAAAAGGAGAAACTTACAATGAAAAAAAGAATCGGTATTGAGGGTATGATGTGCCAGCACTGCGTGGCACATGTACAAAAGGCGCTGCAGCCCTATGGTGAGACATCTGTCAGTCTGGAGGACAAATGTGCCTGGGTAGAGACTCAGGCACAGGACGCCCTGCTGCGCGAGGCTGTGGAGCAGGCGGGTTATACCGTTACGGATATCACAAAATAAGCCGGGAATAACCGGTTACGCCGCACTGCGGCAGCAAAATAAAAAAGCCCATTCGCAACGGATGGGATAGAAAAGGGGAGTACGACCTATGGATTGGCTGAAATTCATGTCCGACCTGGTTCGGGAAAACAACTGGAATATCTACGATATTGCCGTCAGCGACGGCGAGACGGTGCAGGAGCACCAGTGTGTCAGGGCAAACCCCTGTAACGACAGCTACTCGGTGGCCAAGCTGTTTACCATGACCGCCCTGGGTATGCTTTGGGATGAGGGCAAGCTGCGGTTTGACGAGCGGATTGCGGATATTTTTCCGTATTATTTCGCGGATAGCGACCCCATGTGGCAAAAGGTCACGGTGGACCATGTTGCCCGCCACTGCTTTGGCACGGCACAGGGCTTTTTGGATATTGATGTGGAGGATGTGCGCTCCTACGGAACGGACGATTATCTGCAGGTGATTGCCCGTCACCCCCTGCCCTATGAGCCCGGCACCCATTACCAGTATTCCGACGCAGCCTTTTACCTTTTAAGCCGGGTTTTTACCGCCAAAAGCGG
>DCHC01000001.1:10328-11657 GCA_002314755.1 Faecalibacterium sp. UBA1762
CGGCAGAAAGATGGATGAATTTTTGCTGGAGCGGCTGTTTACCCCGCTGCAGGTACAGGAGGTCGCCTGGAGCAAATGCCCCAAGGGCTTCCCAATGGGGGCGACCGGGCTGTACATCCGCTCCCGCGATATGGTCAAGCTGGGCGCGATCTACCTGAACGGCGGCGAGTTTGCCGGTCACCGGTATCTTTCCCGGGCGTATGTGGACCTGGCGCAGGAGCGCGGCTACGAGCTGGGCAGTTTAGGCAAAAAGGGCACCTACGGCAAGGGCGGCATGGCAGGTCAGATGTTGTTTTACAGTCTGGCTGACCACATGGCGTTTGCATGGCACGGCTTTGGCGAAGAGGACAGCAACGGTCTGCGTATTGCCGTGACCGAAAAGCTGACCGAAACGGTGTAAATCACGGTCTTTGGTCGGTGTTTCGGTAAGCCGCGGGCGAGCAATGCTCGCCCCTACGAACCGGCCTCGCGTTGCCCGACCCAACGGAACGGTTGCGAGACCCAACGGAACGGTTGCTCTGTGCAACTGGCGGCGCGGCTGTAACCCGGTTGCCGCTCAACCTATCCTCCCCATCTTTTCAGACTCCAAAACACAAAAACGGACTGCGCAAAAGATACCCTTTGCGACAGTCCGTTTTTTATCTGCGTTTGATCTGTTGTTCCCTTATTTGCAGGGTGGATAAAATACCGCCTTTTTGGTCAGCATCAAAAAGATGCCCAACGGCAGCAGCACCACCGCGCCGGTGAACTCCACTGCTTCGGCGCTGACAGCCATGGCCAGCAGGGTGGTGACCAGGCAGGCAAGGGTCAGCACAAAGCCGTACCGGTGCTGGGCAGCGATGGTGCGGCGGTAACGGCGCAGGGCGGCCATTTTGGCATGCTGGGCAAAATCGGGGTAAGAGGCGTTGGTCTGTACAGCGGACTGCTGTCTGTATGCAAGATTGGTCATTTTTCTTTCCTCCCGGTGCGGTATGGCACCTGCAGCTGTTTTTTGTTTATCGTAATCGGGCATTCGGCAGCTTGCTGCCGGTTCTGTATCTATAGAATATCACGGTTATCGTGCCATAAGACGGATTATCAACAGGGCTTTTCTAAAAGAATGCCCTCATTTCTTATCTTTTCTGCAGTCAACTTAATACACAACCAATGGTTGTTATCCATAGTATACACCCAAAAGTTGTATCTGTCAAGCGAACTTTTGACGAAATACAAAAAACTTTCGTATTTATTTCGCAGGGCATCCGGCGCGGTTTTGCGGGTTGACAATCGCTTTTTTACCCTTATAATTGAAGTGGTCGGCTGCGAGAAGCGGACCGGAAAAAGAAGAAG
>DCHC01000001.1:11680-34913 GCA_002314755.1 Faecalibacterium sp. UBA1762
CCGAAGCAAGCCTGCTTTGGGCTCGGCAGGTTGTCTTTTGCCGGATATATGCGGCATGGGCACCTTTTTACGGAAAGGGAAAGGTATTTCTTATGAGTGAGCCTATCTATTTTACCGGCAACGGCAGAATGGCCGCCGGTTTTTGCGCCGGAGATCTGGTACAGGTTTTCGGCCCGCCTTATTCCGCCCCTACATTGTTTGAGAGCAGCTTTATCGGGCAGCAATATGACCGCAGCGTGCCGCAGCATCTGCCCAAAGCGGCGGTATGGCAGGTGAGCCTTTCCGCAAACGGGCAGCCCTGCGCTCAGCTTACCGATTTTGTCGATGCGCAGGAGGACGCCGTGGTTCGTATGATCCGGTCGGAAAAGCCGGTCACGCTGCGGCTGCAGCCGTCCGAAAATCGCTCGGAGTTGTTTGATTACTGTACCGTGGAACAGACGGAATACGGCCTGCGAGTATTGTACAAAACCAAATGCGGCAACGCCGTTTATAATGATTACCCCCTGCCTTTTCCCCAGTTTTTTAACCTGCTTGTGCGGGGCGCAAAGGCCACGCCCTACGGGGAATACGGCTGGGATATCACGGTGGACGGCGAAGCGGTGCTGATGCTGGTGGGCGGGCCGTCTTTTCCGGAATGCGACCAGGCTGCCGACCGGCTGCAGGGCTTTAACGTCCATACTATGCTGCAGCGTACAGTAGACCACTGGCATACCGTGTTTGAAACTGTCACCGCCATGGATAGTGTGCCCAAAGCTTTTCCTCGGTATCAGCAGCTGAGCGAAGCGGTGGAGGGCACGGTCATCACCCTGCTGACCCAGCAGTCCCGGGAGGGCGGCGTGCTGGCGGGGTATGCCTTCCACCTTGCCTATGTACGAGATGAGTACGGCGTATTTATGGGCATGCTGCGTTTGGGTCTGTATAAACAGGCAAGGCAGATGCTGCTTTATTATCTGGATGTGTTCCGCCGCAGCGGTAAGATACTGAACGCGCAGGGCATGGGGGTAGAGGGGCTTTTCCACTTTGCGGAAAACGACGCCACCGAGATTACCGGCTATCTGCTGCTGCAGTTTTTCCGATATGCCGAAAAGACCGGCGACTGGCAGCTGCTTTGCGACCATGTGGATTTTCTGCAGTGGCTGTACGACCAACAGCTTGCCCAGCTGGCAAACGGAACGCTGCCCTTTAACGGGGATGAAACCTATATTGCCGGCGGGCTTTTGCCCCGGGATGCCATCCGGGATGGCTCGGCAGAGGCGACCATGCTGTTTATCCTTTCCGGCAGCGCGCTGCAGGCATTTCGGCAGAAATACGGCTTGATTGACCCTGAGGCCGCTGCCGACATGGCCCGTGTGCTGGAGGATACCAAGGCAGGCTATGCCGACCATTTTGTCAAGGACGGACGGTATATTTTAAACGACCCCGACCGCATGACCGAGCAGCAGCTGCCGCTGTACCGATACGGGGTTTGCATGAACTTGGGTAAGCCGCAGTGCGAATTTTTCGGCTGGACCAAGCGGAGCAGGGGCGGGGTTTATCTATGTCCCAAATGCATCGCCCGAAAGGATATTCCCATGCAGGTCACCAGGCTGTACGATCTGCCCAGCGCCCTGCTGATGCCCGCCTTTTTGGACGCCCACTTGATTCCCGATCAGCTGATCGTGGACTATCTGCACAAGCTTTGTGACAAGATCAAGACCACCGGCCACTTTTATTCCAACGAGGAAAAACACAAAAATGTGGGCTACGATTACGGTCTGCTGCTTTATAACCTGGAGTATTTCGGGCTGGAGGATCGGCAGACGGTGTTTGACATACTGCTTTCGCAGATGGATGCCTGCGGCGCATGGTCGGAATACTACATAGACGGACAGCACGCCGGTACCCGTTACCGCCCGTGGGAGAGCGCGATCAATATTGACGCACTGCTGTACTACGCCCAAAACTGGGGCAAAGAAAAGTGAGGATGATTCGGTGATGAAGCCTATTGATATGGGGGACAGACGGGAGCTTTTTTGCGATACCGTCCTTTGGCAGACGGTGGGGAACGCCTTTTTTCAGCTGCATCGCCCCCAAATGCAGGAGATTGCCCTGCGGCGGGATACCGTCGCCGACAACCGGCTGACCTCCTACTACAACATTCTGTTTGACGGCAAAAAGTATGCCATGTACTATACCGCCCACGGCTTTGACAAGATGTGCGGCAAATGGCCGCACCAGCATATCTGCCGGGCGGAGAGCATCGATGGCATCCACTGGGCAAAGCCCAGCTATGGCATCTACGAATTTATGGGCAGCAAAGAAAACAATATCATCTACCTGTTTGACGATGATATTTTGGATAATTTCTGCGCGTTTTACGATACCAACCCCGCCTGCCCGGAAAACGAAAAATATAAGGCGGTGGCAGAGCGGGTTATCAACGACAAACAGGTGCTCAACGGGCTGGTCTCTGCCGACGGCATTCACTGGAACGATCTGGGCACGGTGCTGACCGACGGCGCTTTTGACACCCTGAACACCTGTTATTACGATGAGCAGGCAGGGGAGTACCGGGCGTTTGTCCGCTCGTGGGAGCGGCACGAGCAGGGCGGCACGCTGGGGGAATCCGGCGAGGATGAGCAGGTTCAGCCGGACGCGAAGCGCTGCCGTACCATTGTCACCGCCACCAGTAAGGATTTTCGCCACTGGACCGGCGTCACCCCGCTGGATTACGGCGCTTCTCCCTGTTATCAGATGTATGCCAACAATATCTCGCCCTATTTTCGCGCACCCCACATCTTTTTGGGCTTTCCCACCCGGTATTACGAGAGAATGTGGTGCGTCAATTTTGAAAAGATGGCCTACCCGGAAAAGCGGCGGGAGCGGATCAAGTGGTTTCAAAGCGAACGCACCGGAACCGCCATCTCGGACGGGCTATTTATGACCAGCCGGGACGGGGTTCATTTTATCCGCCATGACGATATGCCCATCTTCCCCGGCGGGATAGAGGGGGATGGCAACTGGATTTACGGCGACGCCTACCCGGCGCACGGTATGGTGGTTTCGCCCTCTCCCCGCGTCGGTGAACCGGATGAAATATCCATGTTTGTGCCGGATAACAAGGAAAACGCCCTGCGCCGGTGCACCCTGCGTCTGGATGGCTTTATCTCGCTGCATACGGGGATGCAGCCGCAGACCTTGCTTTCGCACCCCCTAACCTTTACCGGCGAACGGCTGGAGTTTAACTTTACCTCCACTGCGGCGGGGGGCTTTACCGTGCAGATAGAGGATGAGCAGGGCAACCCCATACCCGGCTATACCCTTGCCGAATGTGATGAGATTTTCGGCGACAGTGTCAGCAGAACCGTGACCTGGGGCAGCAGACAGGGGCTTTCCGACCTGGCCGGAAGGGTTATTCGCATCCGCATCTATGCCTGGGAAACCGATTTTTACAGCTTTTGTTTTTGCAAGGCGTGACTTTTAATAACTAAAATAAAGATTCAAAAAGAAAACCACCTATCTGCCTTACTGAAAAACGGCAGACGGGTGGTTTTGGTTTTGATAAAGGGGTAGGCGTTCGTCTTACAGCGGCAGGGCAATGGGGGTGACATCGGTCACGGTAGAAAAGCAGTGGGTGTAGCTGCCGTCAAAGTAGTATGCCACATAGGCAACGCCTTCCTCGGTGGCGGCGGCCAGCTGGGTCAGGGTGATCTCTCCCACCGTGACGGTCGGCTCATACCCGCAGTTATCCCCGGTAAAATCGTAGTACATACCGCTGATATCGGCGGCCTCCTGCGTTGCCTGTACCCGGCAGCACCATGCAATGCCGTTCGCGTCGGTAAACCTGGTCTCGGCCATCCCGATGTCGGTGTTCAGCAGATAGACGGCTTGTTCTCCGTTTTTAGGTACAAAGCAGTCCCCCACGGCCTGTGCCGCCTGCTGAGCAGTGGTCTCCTGCCAGGGGTTTGCAATACCCGCGGCAGGTGTTTCCTCTTTTGCTTTACAGCCGGTCAGGCACAACAGTACGGCTAAAGCGGCAATTAGTGCAAAAAATTTCTTCATGGTCAGTTCCTCCTTGCGTTATGCAATGTTATTGACAGCTCTCCGCCAGCAGGCGGATGGATTCCATGTTGATGCCGCTCTCCCAGGGGCGGCAGCGGCAGTTAAAGGGCACGCCGTCATCGTAATATTCCACCCAGGCGCCGGTTTCATCCAGCATATCCAGCATAGATTGCAGCGCCTGCACCCGCTGCGGATGGCGCAGCAAGCTCAAGGTTGCCAAAAACAGACCGCTGTCATAGCCCAGCGCTCGGTTGCCCTCTGCGTTAGATGGGATAAAACCCTTCTGCTCAAACATTTTGATATAAGGGGCGGCAGCGGCGGCGATCTCCTGCCGGTTCAACAGACCGGTGCGGTAAAAGGCGGGCAGCAAGCTGACCGAGCTGAGCAGATGCTGCTTTGACCGGTCGTGGATGTTTTTGTGGGGCTTGCCATAGCATTCCGGGCAGCAGTAGTAGCCGCATGCCGGGTCGTACATCATCCAGCCCAGCTTTAGCTTATGCTCCAGCACATCCTCCGCCTCGCAAAAGCCGTGGGTAAAAAGGGGCCGGTCTATCTGAGCCAGCCGGGCGGGGTTGTTGGCGTATAGCAGCCCGTCCTTGACAAAGTTGGTGCGGTATTTTTGCTGTGCCTCATCCAGCATCTTTTGCCAGGTTTCTGACTGGGCAGCCGGTATGAATGCCTGCTGCCTCGCCCAGCTCAACAGTTTGGTGCCGCTCTCCCAAAAAAGCAGGGTGGCCTCGGCAGAGCCGTTATGGGTGTGCACCCGGGGCAGAGTACCCCCTGCAATGTAGGTTTCATCCCCCGAAAAGCCCATCATACCGCCCCCCAGCTGGCTTAGCTGCGCGGTGAACGCCCAGTGCAGCATGGGCCACAGCTCGGTTAAAATGGCGTTGTCGCCGGTGGCTTCGGCATAGTGAAAAGCGCTTAAAATGATATAGGCGGGCAGCTCGGTGCAGTCGTTGGGGAAAATCAGCCTTGCGCTGGCGTTGCCCATGCCCTCGGCGTTATGTACATTCCCAAACAGGTCATACCGGGCTTTCCAAAACCGCAATATGGCAGCGGCCTCCTTTTTCATGCCCAGTGCCAGCATACCCCGAAGGGTGCCTGCCATATCCCGCACATAGCCCAGCGGATAGGGATGACCCGCAATTTCGCCGCCGCTGCGGGACTGTTGACATTTGATCAGCGCTGCAACGCTGTAGCAGGCCTCGCTGACCTGCTGCCGCAATGCATCCGGCAGGGTATCCGGCAGCAGCTTACCCAAATCGGTGATACCGGCAAAAAATGCCGCCCAGTGGCTTCGCACCGCGTTTAGCAGCGCCGAATCGGGGGTTTTCATGGCAAAGGAAAGGTTTTGTGCAGCATCCGGCAGGGTGCCGGCGCTGAAAAACACCCGCCCGCTGCCCTCAAGCCGCAGGGCGTTGTCCTGCAGGGTGAAGCCTTCGCCGGCAATCAGCAGCCAGCTTTCCTGTTCTACGGCAAGGTTCGTAAAAAAGTTGGTACCTGCAGGCATCCGCAGGGCAAGGCAGTCCTGCCCCGGCCGTCCGGTGGTCAATTGGGGCATATGCAGCACGTCCACCCCTGCAAGGGGCGTGGCGGGCAGCTGCAGGGCAAATTCCGTTTCAAACAGACGGAAAAAGACCGCTCTGTCCGGCAGCATTCCATCGGTAAAGACGGCTTTTTTGCCGTTTTCGTTTTGCAGCCGGTGCTGCCAGAGGACAGCGCCCTTTTCCTGTACAGAAACGCACTGTAAGGGGGTTTCACTTTTTACACCCACACTGCAAAAGCTGGGGGCGGTGTAGGGCGGGCCCTGTAGCTGGGATAGGATGGGACCCTGCCCGTAGACCAAAAAATCACCGTTGCCTATGGCGTGTATCGCGCCACTGTCCGGGGTGCGATCAGACCAGATACGCTGTTTCATGTGAATTTCCTTTCTTTGGCGATCAGCCGTTCTCTCTTTTTCCTTTTTTCTGTCTCTATATACCGGTCAGATCAAAGGCCGGTGTATATTCTTCCTTTGCGCTGCTGCGCCCCTGCATATAGCCGTTGGTCAGCCCCAGCTCCTCGGCGTAGTTGACCACATCCCGGTATTCAAAGCTGCTGATGCGCCGGTGAAATGGGGGCATCTGCTTTGCCTTATAAAAGGGGGTGTACTGGCTCATCAGGCTAAGTAAAAAACCATCCCTGGGCAGCATTGCTAGCATATCCAGCAGCTTTTTACTGTCTGCCCGCTGACCGGGCATTGCAAGATGCCGTATAATGACCCCCCGCTGCAGCATTCCCTCTTGGTCAAATACCGGTTTTCCGGCATGGCCGATCATCTCTTGCGCGGCGGCGTAGGCGACGTCAAAATAATCCGGCGCGCCGCACAGCTTTTGCGCAAGGGCGGGGTCGTAAAATTTCAGATCAGTCAACCAGATATCCACGTATTCCGCCAGGACATGCAGCGCCTCGGGCAGCTCGTAGCCGCCGGTGTTGTAGACCACCGGCACGGTCAACCGGGGTCTTGCTATCTGCAGCGCCTTGATCACATGGGGCAGATAGGGGGTGGCGCTGACCAGGTTGATATTGTATGCGCCTGCTGCCTGCAGCTCTAAAAAAAGTTCCGCCAACCGTTCGATCGTGACCGTTTTGCCGTAACCCCCGGCAGAGATGGCGTGGTTTTGGCAAAACAGGCACCCCAAATTGCAGCAGGAGAAAAAGACGGTGCCGCTGCCCCGGGTACCGGCAGGGGGCGTTTGGTCCGAAAGGGCAGCCTTGCCGCTGATGCAGGGCTCCTCCCAATAGTGGAGGGCGGCGCGGGCAAGGCGGGGCAGGGCGGGTGCCCCGCAAATGCCGTTGTGGGGCAGACCGTTACCGGTGTTTTGTGTGCGATCCGCACCGCAGCCCCTGGGGCATAGGCGGCAGCACCGCAGATCCTGACAAAAGTTATTATCCATATCATGACCTTTTTTCTTTTAAAATCACCGGCATTTTTGCGGAAAATGCGACTACCCAAACCCTCCGGTGTGTGCTATACTGTATACGATATTATCATACCACATTTTTTTCAAAAGGAGTATCTGTTTTATGGAAAATATCAGTCCCGTATCAGAAAAAAATGAGACGGAAGCGCATTTTTCCCCGGAACGGATGAAATATCTGCGTCTGCTGAGCAAGGAGTACCCCACCGTAGCCAAAACCAGCGCCGCCATTATCAATATGCAGGCGGTGCTGCGGCTTCCAAAGGGCACCGAGCATTTTATGAGCGATCTGCACGGCGAGGACGAGGCCTTTACCCATATTCTCAATAACGCCTCCGGCGTCATTCGGGAAAAGGTGGATGCGGTATTGGGCAAACAGGTACCCGCCAGAGAGCGGGCGGAGTTTGCCACCTTAATCTACTACCCCCGCCAAAAGATCCAGGAGGTACGGCTACGGGGGGCGGATATGGCGGAATGGTATACCATCACCCTGTACCGGCTGGTGGATGTCTGTCGCCTGGTCGCCAGTAAAAACAGCCGTAAATTTGTGCGGGACAGCCTGCCGGAGGATTTTGAGTATATCATTGACGAGCTGCTGCACGCCCATTACGAGGATCACAACAAGGAGCTTTACTACGAGGCGATCCTTTCCAGTATTATTCAGACCGGCCGCGCCAACGCTTTTATCGAGGCGCTTTGCGGGCTGATTAAAAAGATGGCGGTCTACAAGCTGCACATTGTGGGGGATATATTTGACCGGGGCTCCCGACCCGATTTAATTTTGGATAAGCTGATGGCGCACCACTCGGTGGATATTCAGTGGGGCAACCACGATGTGCTTTGGATGGGCGCTGCGGCGGGAAGCCGTGCCTGTATGGCAAATGTCATCAACAACGCCCTGAGCTATGACAATCTGGAGACGCTGGAAAACGGCTACGGTATCAATCTGCGGCCACTGGCACAGTTTGCGGAGGAGTGCTACGCCGGAACGGATATCAGTCGGTTTCTGCCCAAAAATTTCGCGGCGGAGACCGAGGGGCTGCAGGATGACTACACGGTCAAATCCGCCACACGGGTGGCACGGATGCACAAGGCCATCGCCGTCATCCAGTTTAAGCTGGAGGCCGCCATCATCAACCGCAACCCGGAATTTTGTATGCAGGACCGTAAGCTGATAGAGCAGATGGACCCGGTTTCGGGCACGGTTACCGTAAACGGGCAGCAATATGCCCTTGCGGATAGGGATTTTCCCACGGTAGATCCGGCCATGCCCGCCCGGCTGACCACGGCGGAATACCAGGTAATGGAAGCCATTGTCACCAGCTTTTTACAAAGCGAACGGCTGCACCGGCAGATCCGGTTTATCTACGCCAAGGGCAGCATGTACCGGGTGGAAAACGGCAATCTGATGTTCCACGGCTGCATCCCTTTAAATGAGAGCGGCAGCTTTGACACTGTGGTGTTTGACGGCAGGGCCTATTCCGGTAAGGAATGGATGGACTACTGTGAAAAAATGGCGCGGCAGGGCTATTTTGGCAAGGAGGGCAGCGCAGCCCGGCAAAAGGGTAAGGATTTTCTCTGGTATCTGTGGTGCGGACCCAAGGCGCCCACCTTCGGCAGATCGAAAATGACTACCTTTGAACGGCTGTTCCTGACGGAAGACGCCCTGAAGGAGGAAAAAAAGAATCCCTATTACCGCTATATTGACAGCGAGTATGTGGCAAGATACATTCTCACAGCCTTTGGGCTGGATGCGGAAACCGGCAGAATCATAAACGGCCATGTGCCGGTGCGGGCCAGCGCCGGGGAAAAACCGGTCAAGGCAGGGGGCAAGGTGGTGGTGATTGACGGCGGCTTTTGCCGGGCGTATCATCACCGCACCGGCATTGCCGGTTACACCCTGATCTACTCCTCCTGGGGGTTGACCCTTGCCAGTCATCAGCCCTTTGAAACCACCGAAAAGGCCATTCGGGAGAATATGGATATCGTCTCTCGCACCGACGTCTTTGAAAAGCTGAGCAACCGTCTGTATTTTGAGGATACCGACGAGGGCAAGGCCATGAAAGAGGAGATTGCCGATCTGACGGATCTGCTGGAGGCCTATCGGCAGGGCTGCTTAAAAGAGGGTGTGCACAGAGGCAAAGGAATGTAAATCACCGGTCGGGTGAGTTTTTACCCGTACGGAACGAAAGGAAAGTATTATGAACCATCAGAACACACTGCATTTTTGTGCAAACCAGGGCACTGAGCCCATGATGAGCTTTATTGTGGAAACCGGTGACGGCAAGGTCATTGTGATAGACGGCGGCTTTGAAACGGATGACCAATACCTTTTGCAAAGCCTGCAGCGGATTACCGGTCAGCAAAAACCCCATGTGGATGTCTGGTTTTTGACCCATCCCCATTACGACCACACCGGCGCGCTTATTCAGCTGCTGCGCACTCAGCCGGAGGCATTTTCCATCGGAACGCTATATCTCAATTTCGGCTCTCAGCAGTATTACAATAACGCCGATCCCTGCGGCCATATCGACCGGTTTTTACAGGTGTTCCCGCTGGTGGCGGGGGTATCCCGTACAATGACTATGGGGGATGTATATGATGTGGGCGAAGCCCGGTTTGAGGTGCTGCTCACCTTTGACCCCACCGTAAAGCAGGATCCTTACAACAATTCCTCCACTGTGCTGCGCCTGACTCTTGCCGGGCAGACGGTACTGTTTTTGGCGGATCTGACCCCGCAGGGCGGCCAGCGGCTGCTGGCACTGTACGGCAATCGGCTGCAAAGCGATTTTGTCCAGATGGCCCACCACGGCCAGCGCGGGGTGGAAAAGGAGGTCTACGACGCCATTGCCCCCAAGGCGTGCCTATGGCCCACCACCCTGCCCTTGTGGAACAACGACGCCGGGCTCGGCTTTAACACCCATGTCTGGAAAACCACGGAGGTGCGTCAGTGGATGCTGCAGCTGGGGGTCGAGCACCATTTTGTCAACTTTGAAGGGGAGCACGCCCTGGTTTTCCCTTATTTCTTAGACTGATAAACAAACCGGTTATTCCGGATAAAAAAAGGAGATTTTGCACAATGGAACACAAAAATATCATTCATTTTTTAAGCAATCAGACCTCTGAGCAGATGATGAGCTTTGTCATTGAGACCGAGGACGACAAGCTGATCGTCATTGACGGCGGCACCTGCGGTGACGCGGAGCATCTGATAGAGACCTTGCGTCAGATCACCGGCGTGTACCAGCCCCATATCGACGCTTGGTTTTTGACCCACTCTCACCTGGATCACACCGGCGCGTTGGTTCAGCTGGTCAAAACCCAGCCCGGCTTCTTCTATATCGACAAGTTATATTATAACTTCCCCTCGTTGCAGTATCTGAAAAAATATGAGGGCGTGTTTGCCGTGGATTTTGAAAGCTTCCACGCCATTGAGCCCCAGCTGGCATACGCCGCCGAAACCATCACCCAGGGCGATAGCTACGACGTTGGCGCAGCTCATTTTGATGTGCTGTACACCTGTGACCCTTCCATTACCGAAAATGTGGGCAACAACTCCTCCAGCGTGCTTCGTATGACCCTTGGCGGCCAGACATTTATGTTCTTAGGCGATCTGGGTGTGGAGGGCGGCAAAAAGCTGCTGGCTATGTACGGCGACAGGCTGCAAAGCGATTGTGTAGAGATGGCTCACCATGGCCAAAACGGGGTGGAAAAGGATGTCTACGCTGCCATTGCCCCCAAGGCGTGTTTCTGGTGCGCGCCCCAGTGGCTATGGGATAACGACGCCGGTAAGGGCTACAACACCCACGTTTGGAAAACGGTCATTGTCCGCGGCTGGATGCAGGAGCTGGGGGTCAAAAAAGATTATGTCATCAAGGATGGCGACCAGCATATCACACTGCCGATCAGCTTTGACTAAACCGCACCAGGGGAGATCGAACACATGAAACCACTGCTTAGTACCACCAACTACGCCTCCTACGCCCTGTACGGTGCGGAGGGGTCCTTTCGCCTGTTGAAAGAGATCGGCTACGATAAGATCGATTACGGCACACCCTGCGATTTGTATGAGTATGGCAAGGGTCTGTTTTCTATGCCGGAAAAGGATTTTATCGCCTTTTTTGAAAAGGACGCCGCATATTCCCGTCAATACGGTCTGCCGGTAGGTCAGGTGCATGCACCGTTCCCCACCTGGCCGGAGAGCGGCGACCCCGAAGAGCTGGAATATATGCTGCGGGCGCTGGAAAAAAGCCTGCAGGCCGCGGCAATTATGGGCTCGCCCTATCTTGTTATGCACTGCGCCATGGTCTACGGCTGGGGTGAGGACCTGGATCCGCAACGCACCAAAGAGCAAAATTTCCGCATTTTTGAGCGTTTGGTACCCATTGCGGAAAAGCTGGGTGTCAAGATCGCGCTGGAAAATATGCCCATGGTACATGTTCCGTCCTGTTTTCCAAGCTGGCTGATTCAGATGATCGACGCGATCAGCAGCGATTACCTGGTCGCCTGTCTGGATACCGGCCACGCGAACTTAAGCGGGCTAAATTGCGGGGAATATATCCGTGCCCTGGGCGACCGGCTGCAGGTGCTGCATCTGCATGATAACGAGTACGGCAGAATCTATAAGCGGGGTAACGAGCTGGATCAGCACACCTGCCCGTTTTTGGGCAACGTAAACTGGCAGCAGACCTTCGCCGCATTAAAAGAGATCGGCTACGCAGGTACCTTCAGTCTGGAATCCGACCTGTTCCCGGCAAGGTTCCCCAAAGAGATGTACCCCACTGTGGAAAAATTCCAGCACGACATTCTGCAGCAGGCGGTCAAGCTGTATTTTGAAGACGCAGAGTAAGCGCAAAAGAATAATGGAATCAAATTCCGAAAGAACACAAAAAAATCCCGATGGTTGTAAACAGCTATGCTGCGCCATCGGGACTCTTTATATTTACGGAGCATTTTGCGGCCTCGCGCTGCTCGGCCCTACGGCTGGCACGGAGAGGTGCTGCGGACACGAAAACCGTAGCCTGCAGCGGACGGCTTGCCCTTACTGCATATCCTTGATGATACCGCCGCCCATCACTACGCCGTCCCGGTACAACACCGTGCTTTGACCCGGTGCGGGGGCGCGTACAGGCAAGGGAAAGCTGACCCACACCCCGTCCTGCCGGGTTCGTACCGTACAGTCCACCGGCTTTGCGGCGCTGCGTATCTTGGCCTGGTATTCGCCGTCAAGGGGCTGTCCGTCGGCGGTGACGGTGTTTTGCAGCTGGAGGACCGAGTAAAATTCCTCCCCGGACCAGGCAAGCTGGATGTCACCGTTTTCTAAAATGCGCTTGACAAACACCGGCTTGCCCAGGGCAAGGTTCAGCCCCCGGCGCTGACCTACCGTATAGTGTAAAACACCCTGATGTTCGCCTAAATCTGCGCCGTCGGGGGAGATAAAGTGCCCGGTCTTGCCGGTCAAACCTCTGGCGGCGATAAAAGCGGGGTAGTCCCCGTCGGGAATAAAGCAGATCTCCTGGCTGTCGGGCGCGTCGGCACACTCCAGCCGGCTTTCACGGGCAATCTCCCGCACATCCTCTTTTTCAAATTCGCCTAAAGGCAGAATCAGCTTGGATAAAATATCCTGCGGCAGCCGGTACAGCATATAGCTTTGGTCGCGGGCGGCGCTGTCTGCCCGGGCAATGCGGTAAATGCCGTCCTCGCCCTCCTCTACACGGGCGTAGTGTCCGGTGGCAATAAAGGGAATCTCCAGCTCGGCAGCGGCCTCTGCCAGCAGCCGGAATTTGACCAGCGGGTTGCAAAGGATGCAGGGGCTGGGGGTGATACCGGCACAGTATTCCTGACAAAAAGGCGTAATGACTGCCTGTTCAAATTCCTCATAGCATTTTCTTACATGCAGCGGCACACCCAGCTTTTTGGCTGCGGCCAAGGCAGCGGTTACCGCACCGGCGTGGGCATGGCTGAACTCCAGCACAAGTCCCTCTACCTCAAAGCCCTGATCCTGCAAAATGCGCACACAGACGGAGGAATCCACCCCGCCGGACATCGCCACCAAAACCTTGTCGGTGGTGCTGGTCATAAAACCGCTTAGTGCATATTCGCTCATGATATTCGTTCTCCGTTTCTTATCGCTTTTTGGTGTTTGACAAAGACGTTTTATCTGTACAGTTGGCTCTGGGCAACCGCCATCCGGTCACACTGTTCGTTTTCCGGGTGTCCGGCGTGGCCTTTGATCCATTCGTATTCCATCTCATGACGGGCAATGTGGGGCAGCAGCTGCTCCCACAGATCTACATTTAAGGCGGGCTCTTTGTTGCTTTTGATCCAGCCTTTCTTTTTCCAGGCGTACACCCACCCCTTTTGCAGCGCGTCCAGCACATATTTGCTGTCGCTTACCAAATGCACAAGGCAGGGCTCCTTTAACATTTCCAGCGCCCGAATGACCCCTGTCAGCTCCATCCGGTTGTTGGTGGTCCGGGCCTCGCCGCCGCATATCTCCTTTGTGTGTTCGCCGTAACGCAAAATTGCGCCCCAACCGCCCGGGCCGGGGTTTCCGCTGCAGGCGCCGTCGGTGAAAATCCAAACCTCTTTCATGACGAAACCTCCCCAAAATGAATTACCCATATAGTATAGCGAAAAAAATTCTTTTCTGCAAGGATATATTTTGACGGTGTATGGCTTATACTGATAGCATATCATCTTGACAGAAACAGGCAAATAAGGTAAAATATATGATGTGAAAATAACGGTTTTGTCAAAGCCGAACGGGTTTTGGCAGGCTTCCCGGCAGTTTCTCATTCAGATGTACAGTGGGCTTTTGTACATTCCGCGCCGGTCTTTTGAACGGTACTTTGCTGCCCGGAACATAAAACGAAAATGCTCGGTAGCTTTCTTACCGGTGACCCACCTAAGGTAGGCTCTTTCCCTTTCATGCGGGAAAAGGGTCTTTTACGTTATTTCAAAATAATGACCCGCGCTATCTTTTTACGACCGCTTTTTAGCGGAACAGGCGGGCAATACTTACCGGCGCGCAAAAGCATGGCGTGCCCGAAACGATGGAGGAATAGATTATGGCTGATGAAGAAGTCAAAAGAACGGCCGCGGAGGAAAGCGGCACAAAACCAAGACGCAGATATACCCATAAGCCCCAGCGCAAGCCCCACAACGGGCAAAACGCCGGTGTTGAAGCTGAGGTTAAGCCGGAGGCAGTCCATGCCCCGGCCTCCGAAAGGCAGCCGGTAAAAAGGCAGCCACGGCAGGGTAACGCCCAACCCGGGCGGGCAAAGCCCAACCCTGCGGCGGCAGCCCGTCCCCGTAAAAACCAGGGCGAGGCTGCCCCTGAGGCAAGACCCAAGGCAACCTCGGGCAGAAAAAATACCCGAACCCCCTCTCCGGCAAAAAACCTGTCGGGCAACATTAAGCCGGGTCAGGCTACCGGGGTGCCCGGCGCAAAACGTTCCGGGAATGCCCAGCTGCCCAAGAGCTTTGCCCCCGCGGCGCAGGCGCCGACCGGCAAGGCTTCCCCCAAAGCCCCTCGCCAGAACACTCGTAAAAACGATATCCCGGTGCGGATCATCCCTCTTGGTGGTCTTGGCGAGGTAGGCAAAAACATGACCCTGTACGAATGTCAGGGTGATATGTTTATCGTGGATTGCGGTTCACTGTTTCCCGATGCGGAGATGCTTGGGGTGGATCTGGTCATACCGGATTTCGGCTACGCGGTGCAAAACGCCTCCAAAATTAAGGGTCTGGTCATCACCCACGGCCACGAGGATCACATTGGCGCACTGCCCTATTTTTTAAAGCAGTGCAAGGTGCCGGTCTACGGTACGCGGCTGACCCTGGGTCTGATTCAGAATAAGTTGAGCGAGCATAACCTATTGGGGGATGTGGAGCTTCGGCTGATCACTCCGGGGGAAAGGTTCCGCCTTGGCTGCTTTGAGATCGATCCTCTGCGGGTCAACCACTCCATCCCGGACGCCATTGCCCTTGCCATCAACTGCCCGGCGGGAATTATTATCCAAACCGGGGACTTTAAAATTGATTACACCCCTGTTTCGGATAAACCTATCAATTTAGCGGAGTTTGCCGCCTACGGTCAAAAGAGCGTGCTGGCTCTGTTAAGCGATTCCACCAACGCTGAGCGACCCGGCTTTTCCAACAGCGAGAGGGTGGTTGGGCAAAGCTTTGAGGTGCTTTTTGGCCGCGCGGAAAACAAACGGATTATTATCGCCACCTTTGCCTCCAATATTCAGCGTATCCAGCAGATTTTCAATATGGCGGTCAAGTATGGCCGCAAGGTTGCGGTCAGCGGCCGCAGCATGATCAACAATATCGCCATGGCACTGGAGCTGGGTTACCTGCAGGCCCCCGAGACCCTGCTTATCGATATTGAAAACCTGAATAAATACCCCCCGGAGCAGCTGGTGGTGGTCACCACCGGCAGTCAGGGCGAACCCTTATCCGCTCTTTCCAGAATGAGCGGCGGCATGCACCGCAACGTGCATATCGGGGTGGGGGATTTTGTCATCTTCTCCTCCAAGCCCATCCCCGGCAACGAAAAAATGGTGGGCAAGGTGGTCAACAGCCTGCTCAAGCAGGGGGCGGATGTCATCTACGAATCCATGTATGATGTACACACCTCCGGCCACGCCTGCCAGGAGGAGCTGAAGCTGATGCTCAGCCTGGTGCGTCCCAAATATTTCATCCCGGTTCACGGCGAATATAAGCAGCTGAAAAAGCACGCCGACCAGGGCCTGGCGGTGGGGATTCCCGCCGAGAACATCCATATCCCCGATATCGGCGAATGCATTGCTGTTTCGGATAAGCAGCTTAAGCTGGAGGCGAGCGTACCCTCCGGCAAGACGCTGGTGGACGGGCTTGGCATAGGGGATGTGGGCAGCGTTGTGCTGCGGGACCGTCAGCATCTGTCGCAGGACGGTCTTGTCATTGTGGTCGCCACAGTGGATTCCGTCTCCGGCGAGCTGCTCAGCGGTCCGGATATTGTCAGTCGCGGCTTTGTCTATGTCAAAGAGAGCGTGGATCTGATTGATGAGGCCAAGCGCTGTGTCAACGATGTACTGTACGCCTGCTGGGCGGAGGATATGCGCAACTGGGCGGACGTCAAGACCCGCATCCGGGAAGATGTCTCTCAGCTATTGTATCAGCGCACCAAGCGCAGCCCCATGGTGCTGCCGATTTTAATGGAAGTATAATTTTGCAGGGAACAAGAGATACTGCGGTTTCACACCGCATTTTGTGAGGAATGCCGTAAGATGAAAAAGCGTTCACTGGGCTTTTGGTTTGTCTTTCTCTGGCTGCTGGTAGGGTGTTTGATCTGTACCGTACTGCTGGCCTTTACCAGTGTGCGGCTGGCAGCGGTGGCGTTGGTGCTCACCGCTGCCTGCGGCGGGGTGTTATTCCTTACCCGGAACAGGGTGCGCCGCGCGGTAGCAGGGTGCGTCATCGGCAATTTGCAGCAAGAGCATGAGGATATCGCCGCCCTGCAGGCACTGCAGGTTCCGGTGGCCGTCACCGTGGCGGGTAAGCTGGTCTGGTTCAACGACCGGTTTGTAACTGATATCCTGTCGGGCAAAGAGATGTTCGGGGCGGATCTGCGCTCGGCTTTTCCCATGCTGAACGCCGAGGCCTATTGCAGCCCTGCCGGTCAATGCATCTCGCTGGGCAATGCCCGGTACACGGTACACGGTACGGCGGATGCCCTGATGGATAACGCCTGTGTGCTGTACTTTTTTGAGGATACCCTGCTGAAAAACAAGGCGGATGCCTTTGATTCCAGCCGCCCTGCCGTTCTGCATATCGTAATAGATACTTACGATGAGCTGCGGCGGGATCTGCGCACTGCCGAGCTGGGGCATATCACCGGGGAGATACAGGATGCCATTACGGCGTATATTGCCCGGTTCAGCCGGGGCTTTGTCATTCGCATGTCGTCCGAGCGTTTTTTGGCGGTGGTGGAGGAGCAGGATCTTGCCCGGATGGTGGCAGATCGGTTCTCGCTGCTGGATACCGCCCGGGGCTTTGGCGGTGACAGCTATGTGACCAGCCTGTCCATCGGCGTGTGTCACGCCGCGTCGGATTTTGCCGCCGCGGAGGAGGGTGCGCTTGCCGCGCTGGATCTGGCGCTGGGCCGGGGCGGCGATCAGACCGCCATCAAGGACGCCGACGGCTATTCTTTCTTTGGCGGCGTCTCCCGCAGTGTGGAAAAGCGCAGCCGGGTCAAGGCCCGCATCATTGCCAGCTCGTTAAAAGAGCTGATCCGTGATTCCTCCAATGTGATCATTATGGGCCACCGGTTCAGTGATATGGATTGCCTGGGCGCTGCCATGGGTATGCTGCGGTTTTGTAAAGCGGAAAGCCGCCCCGCCTGCATCGCCATAGATCGCAGCCGATCCCTTGCGGGCAGTATGATCCGCCGTTTTGAGGAAGAGGGTCTGGGCAGAGAGCTGGTGGATCCCGGCGCTGCGCTGCAAACGGTTAACGCGGGCACTTTGCTTATTATTGTGGATACCCATGTGCCGGATCTTTTGGAGAGCAAGGAGCTGTTTGAGGCCATACCATCCTGCGTGATCATCGACCATCACCGCAAGATGGTTGGCTTTATTGAGGACGCGCTGGTTTTCTATCACGAAAGCTACGCCTCCAGCGCCAGCGAGCTGGTCAGTGAGCTGCTGCCCTATGTGACCGACCGCAACGCAAAGGTGCTGCCGGTAGAGGCGGAGGCGCTGCTGGCCGGTATTATGCTGGACACCCGGGATTTTACCGTCCATACCGGTGTTCGCACCTTTGAGGCCGCAGGTTATCTGCGGCGGCTGGGGGCACAGACCGCCAATGTCAAGCAGTTGTTCAGCGAATCGTTAGAGGTGTACGGCTGCAAATGCCGCATTGTCACCGGCGCGTATATCTACCGCAATATTGCCATCTCCCTGTACCCGGACCTGCCGGAGAATATGCGGGTTGCCGTTCCGCAGGCCGCCAACGATCTGTTGGGCGTGCAGGGGGTATCTGCCAGCGTGGTGGCGGTCTCGATGGGGGATAACGTCAATATCTCCGCCCGCAGTATGGGCGCAGTCAATGTGCAGCTGATTATGGAAAAAATGCAGGGCGGCGGTCATCAGATGATGGCGGGCACCCAGTTACGGGGCGTGACTTTGGAGCAGACCAAGCTGCTGCTGCAGGACGCCATAGATGAATATTGGGCTGAGAATGTCACCTCGTAAATCGGGAGGACAGCTTTCATACCCCTTTCCCCGGGCGGAGTTTTCCGAAGGGAAGGGAATATCACTTTAGCAGGCGGGAAATGTTTCTCGCAGAAACGGAGAAAATCATGAAGGTAGTATTGAAACAGGATATCAAGGGGACCGGTAAAAAAGACCAGTTGGTTNNCAAGGCCGGAGAAATCATCAATGTTTCGGACGGCTACGCCCGCAACTTTCTGTTTCCCCGTAAGCTGGCTGTTGCCGCAGACGCCGCCAACGCCAACGATGTGAAAAATAAAGAGCAGGCCCGCGCCTACCATCTGGAGCAGGAGCGTCTGGCTGCCCAGCAGCTGGCGGATGCCATCAACGAAAAAGGCGTGGTCGTTCACGCCAAGGCAGGCAGCAACGGCCGCCTGTTTGGCGCGGTTACCACCAAGGATATCGCCGAGGCCATCAACAGTACCTATCAGGTGGAACTGGACAAACGCAAAATTGTGATGGACGCCGATATTAAGGCATACGGCTGCTATACCGTTACCGTCAAGATCTACACCGGTATTACTGCCGAGGTCAAGGTGGATGTTTTGGAGTAATTTCCACCTGTATTCTCCCGAAAGGAATGTGTAAACAATGGCAAAGGATCGGTCTGCATTGACAGTAGAAGGGCTGGGGCTAAACCTGCCGTACAGTATAGAGGCGGAACAGGCTGTATTAGGCGCGGCCATACTCAATAATGATCTGGTAGCTCAGATGGTGGGTCGGCTGCGCCCCGAACAGTTTTATTCCCGCCAGTACGGAGAAATCTTTACCGAGATCTCCGCTATGTCCAATAGCTCTATGGCAGTGGATTTTGTCACCCTGCTGGGCAGAGTGGTGGACGCGGGCATCTTTGATACAGCCGAGGCTGCCAAGATCTGCCTGACCGATCTGGCACAGACGGTGCCGCATCTGTCCAATATGGACAGCTATATGGATATCATCGAGCAGAAATACCTGATTCGCTGCCTGATGAACACCGCCTGTGAAATACTGGATTTATCCGGGAAGGAATCCGACGCCCAGCTGCTGCTGGAGAACGCGGAGCAGAAAATATACGAAATTCGCCGGGGCAAGGATCAAAGCGTAATGCAATCCATGCGCTCGGTGCTGCTGGAGACTTTGGGTTACCTGCAGGAGATTTCCGGCAAAGGGGAACCGGTGGGCGTGCCTACCGGCTTTCGGCTGCTTGATCGCCTACTGGGTGGCGGCTTTGGCAAGACCGATTTGGTTATTTTGGCTGCCCGCCCCGGTATGGGCAAAACGTCCTTTGCGTTAAACATTGCCGTCAATGTGGCGAAGCGCGGCAAAATACCGGTTGCCGTCTTTTCTTTGGAAATGTCCAAGGATCAGTTGGTCACCCGTATTTTAAGCAGCCAGGCCGGCGTGGGCAGTCAGTCGCTGCGCACCGGCAATCTTTCCGACAACGACTGGCAAAACATCGCCATCGCCAGCGAGGATATGGGTAAAATGCAGATCTTTCTGGATGATACCCCCAGTATTACGGTGGCGGAGATCAAGGCGAAAGTGCGTCGGATCAACCAGGATCCCGAGCGGCCGGATATCGGCTTTATCGTCATCGACTATCTGCAGCTGATGAACTCCGGCATTCAGACCGACTCCCGCGTGCAGGCGGTCAGCGAAATTACCCGCAGCCTGAAAATACTGGCTAAGGAGCTGAACGTGCCGGTTCTATGCCTTTCTCAGCTGAACCGTTCCACCGAACGGGGCAACCCCAGTCACCGCCCCTCTTTGGCCGATCTGCGTGATTCCGGCTCTATCGAACAGGATGCCGATGAGGTGCTTTTCCTGCTGCGAGAGGCGTACTATAACGACGGCAGCGAGGGGGAGCAGGTCAATGCCACGCAGGCGACCGTGATCGTGGCGAAAAACCGTCACGGTGAGACCAACGATGTGCCGCTGGCGTGGGATGGCGCTCATACCCGTTTTACAGATGTGGAGTTTAATGCGTAATGAACCGTTCGGCAGAGCTTCAAGCGGAAAAGGTTGGCGCCTTCACACAAGCTGTGGAGGCGCGTCTGCGATCCGTTGCAGATTTTAAGGGTAGCAAGGTCACTGTCGCCCTTTCGGGCGGGGCAGACTCTGTTGCCCTGTGTCATTTTATTGCCACCCGTGCCCTCTGTTACGGTATTTCGGTAAAGGCAGCTCATCTCAACCACGGCCTTCGGGGGGCGGAAAGCGATGGTGACGAACAGTTTGTACGCGATTTTTGCGCCGGTCTGGGCATTCCGCTGGTGTGCGAAAAACTAAGCTGGCAGCCGGGGGCGCACCCCGGTGAAAACACCCTGCGCAGCCTGCGGTACGATTTTTTGTGGCGGGCAGCAGAGGATGGACTGCTGTTGACGGCACATACCCTGACTGATAACTGCGAGACGTTGCTGCTGCACATAGCAAGGGGTACAAGGTTAGGGGGCATGCGGGGTATCCCCGCATGCAGCGGCAGACTGCTTCGCCCCATGATCGGTCTGACCAGGGCGGATATTGAATCTTACTGTGCTGATAATCAGCTTGCCTACCGCACCGATTCCACCAATCTGACCGAACAGTATGCACGCAACCGCATCCGGCACACGGTACTGGCCGGGCTGGAGAGTGTTAACCCGGCGGCGCAAAAGGCCATGCTGGGTTGGGTAAACGAGGCGGAGGAGCTATATCAGTATATCGACAGCGAGGTCACCGCGCTGCTTGTCCGGGCTGCCGTTCCGGATGACGGCACGCCATCCCCGGACGAAGCGGCAGCGCCCTCCGGCAACGCCGAAAAGGTGCATACCGCCGCCAGCCGGGATCCGCTTGTGCCCTCCCGGCAGCCGGTCGGGCGTTTTTATGCCCGGACTTTTCAGGAAGCGCCCCCCGTTTTGGTGCGGTATGCCCTCAACCGACTGCTCTCTCCCTACGGGGACAGCAGCGCCGCACGGCTTGCCGCAGCGGAAAAGGCGGTTTATCAGGGCGGTGCGGTAGACTGGTGCGACGGGGTCCGGCTGAAATGCGAAAAAGGGTTGATCACCCTGACAGGCTTTTCCCGTCAGCAGGAATCCGCCCCCCAACAGAACACGCCGAATTTTGAAATTCCCCTGGCACAGGGACTTTGGCAGCCGGTTCCCTGGCTGCAGCTGACCGTCCGTAAGCTGGTTCGGCAGGGGGGAGAGCAGGATGATATTCTTTTTTTGGAAGAAAAAACCGATAAAATACTGAAAATTAACAAAAAAGACTTAAAATTTTGCCTGGATTATGATATAATATTAAGGTATAGTCAGCTGCGCGGTCAACAAGCGCTACCCAATACGCCGGTCATTCGGCTGCGGCAGGCGGGGGATACCTTTTGCCCCGGTGCGGGCAGGGGAACAAAGACGCTGAAAAAGTGGTTAAACGAGATCGGCTGCCCGGTTTTGCTGCGGCAGCGGTTACCCCTGGTGGCGTTTGACCATACTGTTATTTGGCTTGCGCAAAGCGGCGCTGCTTGTGACTATGCCGCAAACAGCCAATCCTCTGCCGTTTGGGTGCTGGATTGGCAAATCAATAAGGATAATGAGGAATAATCATGACACAGATGGAACAGGGTATCGAGCGTACCCTTTTGACCGAGCAACAGATTGCCCTGCGGGTTCGGGAGCTGGGCACTCAGATCAGTGAAAAATACCGGGACAAGGATCTTTTGCTGGTCACGGTGTTAAAGGGCGCGGTGGTCTTTCTGACCGATTTTATGCGCACACTGGATTGTCATTGTGAGCTGGATTTTATGGTGGCATCCTCTTATTGCGGCGGTGTCAAAAGCACCGGCGTGCTTAAAATCACCAAGGATCTGGACAGCGATGTTAAGGGTAGAAATATCCTGATCGTGGAGGATATTCTGGATTCCGGTCTTACCTTAAGCCATATTAAAAAGCTGATGCAGGAGCGTGGCGCCGCCAGTGTGGAAATTGTTACCCTGCTGGATAAGCCCGCCCGCCGTAAAGCAGAGATCAATGCGGATTATGTGGGCTTTGTCATCCCCGATGAATTTGTGGTGGGCTACGGTTTGGATTACGATGAAAAATACCGCAATCTGCCCAGCATCGGTATCTTAAAGCCGGAGGTCTATACCGGTTAACGCGTTCCGACACCCCTACTTTCATGTGAGGAGATGATCTTTTGAAGAAAAATAAAAGCAATCTTGGCGTTATTTTGCTGGTTCTGCTGCTGGTGGTGATTATTGCGGTCGTGCTGACCCCGACCGGCAACGGCGATGCGATGAAATATTCCGAAATGGTCTCGCTGTTCAAGGAGCAAAAGGTATCCCAGTTCACACTGGATCTTGGCACCGGCGAAATGCAGCTGACCCTCAATGGCTCGGATAAGACCGTAAAGTATAAGCTTGCCAACCTCAGTCTTTTTGTCAACGATGTCAACGAATACATCAAGGCGTATGACAAAGCGCACCCCACCTCCCCCATGGTGTATGATTATGTCCCGGCGGAGGAGACCCCATGGTGGCTGAGCATGCTGCCCAGCTTTTTGCTGCTGATCGGTATGGGTGTATTTTGGTTTATCATGATGAACCAGGCCGGCGGCGGCGGTAAGATCATGAATGTGGGCAAGGCTCGCGTTAAGGATCAGTCGGATGAAAAGGATAAAAAAACCTTTGCGGATGTGGCCGGTGCCGATGAGGAAAAGGCCGAGCTGCAGGAGATTGTGGATTTTCTGAAGGATCCCAAAAAGTACAGCGTGATGGGCGCGAAGATCCCCCACGGTGTGCTGCTGCAGGGCCCTCCCGGAACCGGTAAAACCCTGCTGGCAAAGGCTTGCGCAGGCGAGGCTAATGTGCCGTTTTTTGCTATCTCCGGCTCCGATTTTGTAGAGATGTATGTAGGCGTAGGCGCTTCCCGTGTGCGTGATTTGTTTGACAAGGCAAAAAAAGCCGCCCCTGCCGTCATTTTTATTGATGAGATTGACGCGGTGGGCCGTCAGCGCGGTACC
>DCHC01000001.1:34978-37293 GCA_002314755.1 Faecalibacterium sp. UBA1762
AGACCCTGAACCAGCTGCTGGTGGAGATGGATGGCTTTGGCGCCACCGAGGGGGTCATTGTCATGGCGGCCACCAACCGTTCGGATGTTTTGGATAAGGCTTTGCTGCGTCCCGGCCGTTTTGACCGGCAGATTTATGTGGGTACCCCGGATGTAGTGGGTCGCGAGGCTATTTTAAAGGTTCACGCCCGCAATAAGCCTTTGGCGCCGGATGTCAACCTGGCCGAGGTTGCCCGCTATACCACCGGCTTTACCGGCGCGGATTTGGCAAACCTGCTTAACGAGGCCGCTCTGCTGGCGGTCAAGAAGAATCGTAAGGCAATTGTGGCGCAGGATATTTTGGATTCCGTCACCAAGGTCATCATGGGTGTGGAAAAGAAAAGCCATCGTATTACGGATAAGGACAAACAGCTGACTGCTTATCACGAAGCGGGCCACGCCATTATCGGTTATCTTGCCCAGCCGGAAGAGCCGGTTCACGAGGTATCCATCATTCCCCGCGGTATGCGCGCAGGCGGTTACACCCTATACCTGCCCAACGAGGATATCTCCTACAACACCAAAAAGCAGATGGTCAACGAGATTCTCAGCCTGCTGGGCGGCCGTGTGGCTGAAAAGCTGGTACTGGATGATATCTCCACCGGTGCTTCCAACGATCTGGAGCGTGCCACTGCCATCGCCCGTGCCATGGTCACCCGGTTTGGCTTTAGCGATAAGCTGGGCCCCGTGGTCTACGGCACCGATCCATCCGAAACCTTCCTTGGCCGTGATTTTTCTCAGGGCCGCGGCTATTCCGAAGAGATTGCCGGTCAGATTGATACCGAGATCCGTGATATGCTTGACGCCGCCTTTGAAAAGGATGTGGAGATTCTCAGCGCCCATATGGGTAAGCTGCACGCCCTTGCGCAGGTGCTGTTAGATCGCGAGAAGATCACCGGCGAAGAGTTTATCCGTGTTATGCAGGGTGATGAGCTGCCCCCGCCTCAGACTCCGGTAGTGGAGAACCCTGCGCCGGAATCGCCCGTGTCGGAGGCTTCCGCCCCTGCGGAGCGCCCCAAGCGTCGTTCTAAATCTGCCGCAAAGTCGGCGGAGAACCCGGCACAGCAGCTTTCCTTCGACGGAATGGAGCAGCCCCAGCCGGACGAGACCCCCTCAGAAAATTCCGATCAGCAATAATTATTTCAGACCGAAGGGATCATTTCCTTTCGGTCTCTCTTTTGGCAAAAGGAGTTATCACATCTATGCATATTGTTTTAACCAACGACGACGGCATTGGTTCGCCCGGCATCCGGGCGCTGGCATGCTCGCTGTCCAAAATAGCCCGCATTACCGTCCTTGCTCCCGATCACAACTGCAGCTCCAACAGTCACTGTCTGACTGTGGATAAAGCGGTTCCGGTGCAGCAGGTTTCCTTTCCCCATGCAGAAAAAGCCTACGCCATCGGCGGCACCCCCACCGATTGCATCCATTTGGGTTTGAAAAAGCTGGTGGACGAACCGGTGGATTTGGTGGTCTCCGGTATCAATCTGGGGGCAAACCTCACTACAGATACGCTATATTCCGGCACATTGGGCGCGGCGATGGACGCGGTGCTGATGGGGGTTCCGGCCATGGCGGTCTCGTTGGATAGCTTTGTGCCGGATGCGGATTTTGACCCTGCTGCGCAGGCGGCACTGGCGGCGGTAAAATGGTATCTGCCCCGGTCGGCAGGGCTTTCCTCTGCATTAAATGTCAATGTTCCAGCTCTTCCCACCGGGCAGATAAAGGGCTTTCGGTATGCGGAGCTCGACCGCATCAAATACTATACCGGCCCGCTGTATCTCCGGCAGGAGCAAGACGGCAAGGAATGCTACATCCTCCACGAGGAAGGGTACGACCTCGCCTCGGTCAGCGAGGATCTTCGCCTGGTCAGCGAAGGATATATTACCCTGACCCCCATCAGCTGCTTTTGGGCAGATCACGCCCGGCTGCAAAGCTGGCAGGCGACAGAGACTTTGCCGGTGTTTTAAAAGCAGGGGAGGTCATTTTTAATGGCAAATGAAACGAAAACCAATGTCATGCGCACGCTGGAGCAAAAAAAGATTCCCTACACCGCCCATTTCTACCCTCATGAAGAGGGTGTGGCGGTGGACGGCGCAACCATTGCCCGCCTGTTGGGTGAAGACCCGGCTGCCGTGTTCAAGACCCTGGTGGCACAGGGGGCCTCCGGCAGATATTACGTCTTTGATATCCCGGTTCTGGAAGAACTGGATCGCAAAAAGGCAGCCAAAGCGGTGGGTGAAAAATGCGTGGAGCTGATTCCGGTAAAGGAGCTGC
>DCHC01000001.1:37308-38974 GCA_002314755.1 Faecalibacterium sp. UBA1762
GCTGCCCTTGACCGGTTATGTTCGGGGCGGCTGCTCCCCGGTGGGAATGAAAAAGCTATTTCCCACGGTATTTCATCATTCAGCTCTGTCGCTGCAAGAAATATATGTCAGCGGCGGCAAAATCGGCACCCAGGTGTGCTGCGATCCCAAGGCACTCATTGCCCATGTCCGGGGTAAAACGGCAGAGATTACCGTATAAATAAAAAAGACCTGACTGTATCCGGAAATGTTTTCCGACCAGTTGGGTCTTTTATTGTTTTGTTGTTTATGAATTTTGGGGTGTTCCGTATCGCACCGCCCGGGCAAGCTGTAGCATTTGAGGCAGCTTTGCAGAAAAGAAAGCCTGAAAAGCCTTGCAGTGCCGGTTTAGCCCCGGTTGATCCGAGGCATCCAGGCGGCGTTCCCGGGTACAGCCGTTACGGCAAAGCTTGTAAAAGTTACAGCCTTTACACTCTTCCGGCACCGGTAGGGAACGCCGGACAAATGTCTTCGCCTTTTCACCTGTCAGAACATCCTGCAATAAGTCGGTATGGATATTACCCAGCTTCCATTCGTCCAGTACGTAAAAATCGCAGGGGTAGATACTTCCATCCCCCTCGATTACTCCGTAGCAGCTGCAAAAGCCGTTCATGCCGCAGTTTTCCGGCGGGTTACCCAGCAGAATGCTGATGTAGTTGTCAAAGTTACGGACACTGACATAGCTGCCCTGCATATAGTCCCGATAATAGCAGTCAAAGGTCTGCTGCAGAAAATCGGCGTAGCGGTCTTCCTTCAGCGAAAAATCTGCGGTTGTGCCGTCCAGTCCGTCCAGACAGGGGATAAACTGAAGATAGCCGTATTTTTTCAGCGCCTCGTAGACCTTGACCGGATGCCTTGCCGTATAATCATTGACCACGCATAAAATATTAAACTCCGCGCCGTGTCTTTGCAGCAGACGTATTGCGCGGCTGACCCGGTCAAAGGTACCGGCTCCGTTTGCATCCGGCCGCTGATTGTCCTGCAGCTGCCTTGTGCCGTCAAAGGAGACGCCCACCAAAAAATGGTTTCGGGCAAAAAAGGCTGCCCAGTCATCATCTATCAGCAGACCGTTAGTTTGTATTGAGTTTGTGACCCGGATGCCTTTTGTGTTGTAACGGTTTTGCAGCCGGATCAGCTTCTCATAAAAGGGCAGACCGACAAGGGTGGGCTCCCCGCCTTGAAAAGCAAAACCAATCTGACCGTCGGCATAGGCAAAGCCCTGCCGAACCAGATTTTCCAGCGTTTCCGGTGTCATCATGCCGGTACTGGCCAGGCTTCGGTTTTGTGCTTCATCGGCATAAAAGCAGTATCTGCACCGCATATTGCATAGGGAAGATGCGGGTTTGATCAACAGATTCAGTGGGGGCATAGTAGACCTTTCTGCCGATTGTCAAAAATCAGCGGTAGTTTTCCAGCATGCCGGTATCCATAAAGTCGGGGGCGTAATCCTGGCGGATCAGCCCTCTATCCGGCATACCGTCGGGTATCCTGGCACGGATCAGCGGGGTAAGCTTTCCGTCCTTAATCAGGGCGGTGTGGCCGTCCCTGGTCAACCGATCGATAATGCACTGTTGCAGCTCGGCTTTGATTTCGGTGTATTCCGGCTTATTTGCCAGGTTTATATCCTCGGCGTGGGTCTTTTCATCAT
>DCHC01000001.1:38984-49704 GCA_002314755.1 Faecalibacterium sp. UBA1762
CAAATAGCAGCTCCTTGTTATCCGGGGCGCTGTAGATATATTTATAATCCCGGTTGGCAGCCATCAAGCAGATTGAAGCGTAGATTCGTTTTTCCGGGTCATCCATTCCGTCAAAAATACCCGGCTGGCAGCCTGCGGTAATCTGTCCAACTGCGGAAAAGAAAGAATATACCACTTTCCGGTCGGCTTTACCGCTGACGAGGTCAGCCAGATCCAGCCCATCCAGCAGCATATTACTGTTGTCTGCTCCGGCAAGCTTTAAAAAGGTGGGGGCAATATCCACCAGCGACACCGGGGTTGAGCAGTTGACACCGGCGGCATAGCCCGGACCGCTTACCACCAGCGGTATCCGGGCAGCTGCGTTATGCAGGCTGCGCTTGCCAAAGCAGTTGTAATCGCCCAGCATCTCGCCGTGGTCGGTGGAAAAGATGATCAAGGTGTTCTCCTTTTGACCGGTCTGTTCCAGAGTGTCCAATATCCGTCCAATCTGGTAATCTACAAACGAGACGCAGGCGTAATAATAGGCCTTCATGGTGCGCAGCAAAAAGTCGTCAATACCCCGATCCCGGTATTTATACCGGTTTTGCAGTTGATTGATCAGCAGCTGAAACTCCTCCGGCTCCGGCGGCACCGTGGCAGGGGGCATATCCACCGCCCGGTACAGGGTGTGCCAGGGGGAGGGCGGTGCAAAGGGCGGATGGGGATGAATAAAGCTGGAGAACAGGTACCAGGGCTGGCCGTCCTGCGGCTTGTTCAAGAATTCCACCGTCCGTTCGCCGATCCACTGGGTGGCGTGCAGCTGCTGGGGCAGGCGGGAGGGCTGGGGGATATAATACATCTCGCTGCGCACGCCGTTGGGCTCAATGGCATAGCCAAAGCCTTTTTCTACCAGCTGCTGTAAAAAGGTCTCTTTATCCAGGTTGTCCCAGCCCATTTCCTCCTGAAATTCTCGGGTTTGGTAGCCATTCAGACCGTAGGTGTCGGGGTAAAAGTGGCATTTGCCGATGGAATGGGTGCGGTAGCCGCTTTGGGTCAGCCTTTCTACATAGCTGGGTCGCCCATCCAAAGGCATGGGGGCGTTACAGTAGCAGCCGGTGTGGGTGGGGTACTGCCCGTAGTGCAGGCTGCAACGGGCCGCCACACACACAGGGGAGGGGCTATAGGCGTTTTCAAAATCGGTGCCCTGTTGGATCAACCGGTCAATATTTGGCGTTTTGATTACCCCGTTGCCGTGGGCGGCAATAGCGTCATACCTCAGTTGGTCGCAAAACAAAAACAGAATATTGGGGCGTTGCATTTTGTACTCACTCCTTTTTTGGTTTTCTCTTTCTTTTTTCTCTTAAATAGGGAAACGGTTTATTCCGTCTCTTTTGCTCTCAGATGAAACTGCGCTGCAAGCTGCTCCAAGCTGATGGGGGTAAAATTGTTGGCGTCTACGCCCACATCGTAGATGTACAGTCCCATCTCGGCAAACTGTTTGCCTCGCGCGGCGGGAAAACGGTCCCGAAAGGTTTTATGCAGATTTTCGGCGTTATAGCTGCCGATGGAATGGATATGCCCGTGCAGGTGAATCGCGCCTGCGTAGGCGTCGTTCCACTCCCAAATAGGGTTATGAAATAACACCAGCTTGCCGTAACAGGTGCGCAGCTCCTTGTAATCCTGCACCGATTCAAAGATGCCGGTGTTTTGATAATGCTCATCATGGTTGCCGCTAACCAGATGAATATGCCTGCAGACGATGGCGTTTCGCAGCTGGGCGGCTTGTTCTTTTTTGATCCGGAAAGAAAAATCGCCCAGGATCCATAGCTCATCCTTTTCGTGCACCACCCGATTGATATTATTGATCAGGGCGCGGCACCGGAATAGTAATTCACTTGCAGGGTGTTGCCTATTACAAGGGTAAGTTCTCGACATCTCACTTTATGGGCAAACTGACTATAAATGTCAACCTGTCCCTCCTGCGCTTAACAAATCATCTAAAGAGGTTTCGCTCTCATTTTTTTGCTGTCTTACCGTTTGTTTTATTTAGGCAATCAAAAAAGTAAGCATCGTTCTTGGCTTTTTGCATATCCCGCCATAGTTTTTTTCTGTCGGTACAGTCCATAAATCTTTTGAAGATATGCCCAAGCTGATAAGCCCAGGCGAGGGTTTTATTCGGTCTATAACCGGCTTCCTGCATATGCCTCATTCCTTCTTTTGTTAAAAAGCTGACTACTTTTCGGATACTGGATATATTTCGCATCATTGCGTAAGCATGTTTTTTATCTATAGTGGCTTTATATCCAAGGTTGCCATTATTTATCACAAATAACATCAGTTTGTCTGCAAGCTTTTCATCGGCGTCCTGACACCATGTAATATCTGCATTTAATCCCAAATACATCTGACACATTTTTGTAACGATTTTTGCAAGATCAGACAAACCGACGGTCTCAGCCATTTCTCTGAACTGCTTATGCCAGAAATCATCATTTAATTGAGACTTAACATACATCATCCAGTCGACAATTTGTCTCAGACCAAGTCCGCTTTTCAGATGATGCCGGATATGCCCCAATATCACAATGCCGTTCTCTGCTGAAGCGAGAACCGGCAACGCAAATTGTTGTAATTGTATTCTTTCTATCTGGCTGAAGTTTCTGAATAAAAGCCTGTCAAGAACAGGATTCCGATCTTCCAGGGGATTATCGGAAAAGAACCTGTGCAGTTCGATATCGATATCGGAAGGCGTAGCAAAGCTGACATGTCTTTGATAACATTCATCTGTTTCGTTAAGCTGGGTATAACCTTTTGCGGAAAACAACTCTAACGCGCGATCATAATCCTCGGGAAGAACCAACAAATCAATGTCCCCGAACAGCCTTAACCTGGGACTGTCATAATACTGGGCACAGGCAGTTCCTTTTAAGACAACAGCCGCAATATGGTTCTCTGTCAACAGATTTACGGCTTCCGTCTGCTGTTTCAGAATTTGAAAATACTTTATGGAATATGCTGCGTTTATTTTCATCAGACTCTTTTTTTCTTCTTTGTCCAAAAAGTTTGATTTTAGCAGCATACCGATTACAATACCAAAAACGCCCTGTATCAGTAATTCATTTTTTACTGCCGGCCACAGAGATTTATCAAAATCAGGACATTCTTTGTCGTTGAGAGCAGCAGACAGCAGTTTTACAGATGTAAGCAATATCGGATTTTCGAGCATACACATTTCCTCTGTCGTAATTGTTATGGCAAGTTGTTATTTTGAAAAAGCATTCAACAATTCCATGCAAAAGACCCCATCATTGTATTACTTCGGAAAAGAAACTGAGTCAAACTTTTCGTAGCCGGTTGCGCAAAATAGCCGCATAATCCGAATACTCTTTTTGATGATTGGTTCTTCCGAAATTGCTGCTATGCAATCTTCTGTCCGTCGCAATAAAAGGAAGTTTTTTTAATAAGAGCTGATGGCGGTCCATTTGAAATTTCCAGGATATCACGTCTCCTGCGCGTAGTTCTTCGGAGAACAGACCGATCTGTTCAAATATTTCCTTCCGCATCAGTATGGATCCGGTAAATAAACCATAGTAAGGCTCTTCTCTTACCATGCACCGGGCAGCCTCCGCCTCAGACAGATCCGGAGATACAAAATCTTTAAGCATGGCCATAACAGCGCTGATCTGCGGATCCTCCTCCAATGCAGCGTACATACGGGAGAGAGTACCTTTTCGCATCACATCATCGCCGTCATGAAACAGGATATAATTGCCTTCAGCTGCCTCCAGGGCAATGTTTTTTGAGGCAACCAGACCCTTACAGACCTCATTCCGAATCACCCGGCAGTTGTTTTTTATGGCAATTTCCTCTGTTTTATCAGTGGATCCGTCGTTTACCAGGATGATTTCCATATTCATATTCTGGTTATGGATACCGTCCAATGCCTCCTGCAGATACTTTTCGCCGTTTTTTACCGGCATAATGACTGAAATCAGTTGATTCATGATGCTTCCTTTACCCTTTCATCTTTTGTTTTTCAGATACGCAATCGTTACACTGTCAGGGTATTTTTCCTGATAATCGAAAAAAGAAACCGAAGACAAAATAATATGGGCAAAGAACAGTTCCAGATCATTGTACTGTTCGCGATGTTCCTCAATTGAGTGGATCGTTTTCATAAAATAACTTTTGTATAGATCGTATTTCTCCGGTGTATTAACCTGAAAAAACGGGTGAACATGAAACAGTTTTACTTTGTTTTCCTGCAGCAGATCATGTCCTGCCAGATAATCAAAGAAATGATCATAGGCTACCATAGCTCGATAATCTTCCTGTTTCTTCTTTTCAGCGTCGTACGAAAGACTGTTTTCCCGACGATAATAATGATAAAATGAGCTTCCGGGAAAAACAAAAAACGATTTTGCATAAATATTGGCTGCATAATTGAAAACGATGTCTTCCGCATAATTTATTTTTTCAAACTGAATCTGATTTGATATAAGTAATTCTCTGCGGAACAATCGTGTCCACACAACGCAGTATGTTTTTTCGCTGGCAGCAACACTATCCATATAGCAACCGTCTTCGGGAATAGCCGGCATCGGACGATGAATATACTGATGCTTTTTACCGTCTTCTTCCACCCATACGCTGGTATTCATTGTAATATCAGCGTTGTGTTTAATTGCGTTATCGTACAATTGCTGAAGATAACCGGATTCGATATAATCGTCTGAATCCATAAAATAAACAAACTCTCCGTCAGCGGCCTGAAGCCCGATGTTTCTGGACATTCCAACCCCTAAATTGACCGCATTGTTTATCACTCGGACTCGGGAATCCTTTTCTGCATATTGAGCCAGCATTTTCCCGCAGTCATCCGTGGAACAATTATTGATACAGATGATCTCCGTGTCCTGAAATGTCTGTCGAGATACACTATCCAGACACCGCTGCAGATAAGATTCCACATTATACACAGGAATGATTATCGAAATAATGGCCAAAATTTAATCTCCTTTAGATCTCGTTAAGCTTTAACTTTCTTCTCTCTTTCCCGGGTTTCCTCTTTTGAATAACCTATGGATTCTTTTTCCGGCGTCCAGCCGGTTTCTTCCTTTACTTCATGGACAGGATCCGCAAGAAGCATTTCCTGAGCATCGGAATATGCTTCAACTTCAATAACATAGTCGTCTGCTTTTGCCGTGTCTGCATCCAAAACAACTTTTCCGGTATCAGTACTTCCCGGCAAGAGGATGTTGTAATGAAGAAGCTTTTGTACAAAAACATCAAAATCGCCGGTAATATCCGAAGGTGCCCCGGGAAGCTCCTTCAAGGCCTGTATGATCTGTTCTACCGCAACGCCTTGGGTCAGAGCATCGAACAAACAGGTGCTGAAACCATTCATTCCGTAGTAAATTCCGGTCTCTGTGTTGATCACGACCGCAATACCGTCGGAAACATCCATAAACATTTTTTCATCATTAAACACATAGCTCATCATCGTTTACTCCCTTACATTCTTTTATTCTTCGGTTTTACATCCTTCGGAAATGATAACAGATAGATGATATCCGCTTTTTTCCGCAAAATGCCCGTTTAAAAACTTAAAATCGTTCGTGTTTTCTATTTTACCATATAATCCGAATAGACTAATCATGTTCTGCAATTCTTCGAATTCTTTCATGATTTTTGAATTAGAAGCTTTGTATTTTTCAAGCTGACAGATTACTTCCGATTCAGGGACGCCACTACTCAATAACTGGTAAACATTCGTGGCAAATTTATTCATGGTATAGAACCTGCAATTATCGGTATCCAAAAATGTTGCAAGACCGAAGGTAATATCCTTCAGAATTCCCGGCAAAGGTTGTGGGTCAAAATCAGGGATTATGCCTGTCTCCAAAAAATCTCTCAGATAATCGGTATTTGCAACGATATTTTTACATAAACGTATTTTATAGAAGGGGAGAGGTTTCACCATATCCAACAGCTTATGAATTCCTTCCCGGTCATTCAAAGAATTCGTCTGAGCCATAGTGGAATGTATGATATGTACAATGGCACGCCCTTTTTCTTCCGGATCACATAATTGGATGCTTGGTCTCTCATCAGCCGTAATTTCCGGAAACAGGCAGAAGTTAATCAAGTAGGCTGAGCGGAACTGACCGTGATAGGCCTCAATATTAAAAACATATTTGTCGCGCTCGTAATTATTGCATACAAATTTTCCTTTAAATAAGTCATACATTTCATGATACATGTGATGACTCAGAGTGATGACAGAATAAATCGGATAAGACAGAAGTCCTCTATCTGTTTTTTCCAAAAGCTGAAAGTCATCGGAAACATATTCAAAGCGCTGAAGCATGGACTGTACCGTAAGGGTGGATTTTCCGCGCTTTCCTCTGCCGCAGAGCAGAAATCCTGTGCCTTTATAACCCATAACGGCGCCGTGCGTCATATGAACAGTTTTTGATTTTACAAGGCTGTATAGAATCTGCTTGAAACAATGACCGAACTTAGATAATTTCTCCGGGTCAAAATCACTTACACCGTAGTAATATGTCCTGCTGTCTTGGTCAAAAGCTTCTGCGACACCGTCAATACCATCAACAATAAGCAGCTCCGTACCGTTTTTCTCTGCTGCCTGAATAATCGGGGTGTCTGTGCCAAACCACATCATTTCCGCCTTTATTTTCATTTTCTGCCGGACGGTCAGAGCACAGTAAATGTTGTTTGCAAGATCCGCGGTGTTCTTTTCCTTATAAACTACAACGGTACTGTCATAGTGTTCCATATTCTCCCGCAGAACAAAAGTAAACTGTTTGTTCAGGATTGGAAGAATTTCTTCTGTGAGACAGAGAATGCGTATGGCGGTCGTACCAAGGTCAAGATATCTGACAGTCTGAAAAGGATTTCGCTCTGCTCTGCTGCGGATCAGATCAAGATATTCTTTTTGTAATTCTTCGTCAAGCTGTATGTACATTATAGCATTTATCTCCTGATGTTTTTTTTAACGTTCACTTACAATTCAATGCGCGAGAGCGGCATTACCGTACCCGTGCAATTCCTGTTTGTTTTTACCTTACAGTTTCCGGCTGGCTTTCAATCTGCTGATGATTACCGTGTACTGTTTCGCCAATGTGCTGTGGAAAGCCCGTCGAATGGTTTTTTTATCGTTTTTCGCCAGTTGATTCAGAACAAGATCGTATCTCTTATCGAAAACAACCTCTGTGGGAATCAGCTTCGGAACAATATGATTAACAAAGTCTGCTCCGAGGATGCATTCTGCAGTTTTTTTGTCGCATTGGATTTCTTTCATCAACAAATCCCAGCTTAGACCATTTGCCTGGTGGATCAAATCAATCAAACCGGCAACAGAAAAAAACAAGTCCGGAAGGCTGCAGCCTGAACGTATGCTGCCTGCAATACGGCTGAGGCATAAAACTACCATATCTTCTGTACTGGGCACCAGCGTTTTTACCCGGAACAGATCCTGTTTTACTGCCCTTGCCAATAGCATTGCAGCAAATTTGTGCCCAAAATCCTCTGCGAAAGCAGTTTTGGACAGAATTCTGATTTTTCCGTTTGTCGTTTTTCCATTAATATGGATAGTGAGAGAGTTGTTCTCTTTCCCGTATCTATAACCGAGACGGGAAACGATTCGTATCACTGCTTCATCATCTGCTTCGGAAGGAATCAGCAGATCAAGATTCTGCAACATTCCAAACAGCTTCGGATGCCTGGAAAGCAGGAGATTATGGTTTAGTATGATGGGAAATATCTGTTCCGTATGGAAAGCATTGATTATCCTGGAAAAATAGTACTGCAGCTCCAGACTCCGAAATTTGTTGTACTCCGCCAGTCCGCTAAGCCGTGGCCCGTTATAGGTTCCGAACTGCAGCTGCGGATGTTCTTTCTGAATGCAGGCAAGCAGAAGAGCTTCCCAAGATTGAACAGCTTCAATATCCCAGCCATCAAGAAAAAGATCAAGCTCCTTTTGCGGTAATTGTTTGTCTGAAAACATTTGCAGAATTTTTTTTTGATTATCTGAAAACAGATTATTCGCCAAAACTCCGGCAACCTTTTCTAATAAAGCAGCACCGTTCGCGCCGGGGTTTTCGCGGTGAACCTGTTCCAGTGCCATTCCGTAGCGGTATAAGTCCAGCTGTTGCAAATATCTCTCAGCCAACATATTATGTTTTTTAATAAAACTAATAAAAGACATTTCGCTTTTCCCTACAGTATAGTAATAGATTACCCGCTTTGTGCGTTTATGCCCAGCTCTCATGTTCAGAATGTCGAGTTATTGTCTGCCATATCGCTATTTACCCTTGACATCAACACCAACGTCTCCACCAGCCTTAAAACAATAGGATTGAAGGCTTTTTTGTGTGGGGAAAAACGCGATTTCAAGATGTGCAGAAATAAATCAGAGCATATATCTGCGCGTCAGGTATGGGATCCACCCTGCGTCAATTTCGTCCATTCCGCATTTCTGCATTGCTTCAAACAGAGTTTCGTAAGTCAGGGTCATAAATGTTTGTTGACCTCTATCGTTCAGCAGTGAAGTGTAGTCTGACAACACCGTGCTTGTTTCCGGATTAAAATGTTGGTTGAATGACGGATAGAGATGAACGGAAAGAAAATCCTTTAATCCGCCCTTATGTAATTTCATACTTAATCCCAGAATATGATTTCTCCATAACTGTCTGAGATCATTTCCGCGATCATGCTTTCCGAAGTTGCTTTCAATAAACGCTTCCTCTGTGTGTTCACCGTAATCAAAGCATCTGCTTTCGCGGGTCACTCTGTAATAGGTACTGTCTCTGTCGTGAATTTTGTACTCTTCGCCTTTTCCAATCGGATACCCTTGCTCGGTATATTTTACCTCGATACCGATACCGCACCGTGCACCGGAAGAATCCAAATAATCCACATAAGTATCAAACGAGGTCAAGTCATCCAGATATTCTTCTTTCGGAGAAGGTGCGTATTCAATAAGGATATTCTGAACGGCGGCAATATCCCGACCTGTCAACGTCCGGAAAAGTAAGGCAGTTTTCTGCAAGTCATGACGCATCGGAAAAAAGATGTTATACGGAATATGCTCGCTGCGGAGAACATTTGTCAGAATTGCTCCGGTATTTCCCTTTAGATCCTGTTTGATTTCACTCCAAAATGACGGATAGAAATTTACTCCGCTTGCTCCATCCTTTGCCGAGATGACATTCCCGTAGCATCCGCTCCTATTTGTATTCGGAACGGCAGGAACATTCATTTCCCGTTCACGAAAGTCGGATTGATGTTTCCGCGCTTTGGCCTGCCAGGACGTATCATACTGATATCCATCTATCTTATATAGTTGATCGGCTTTTTCCATTTCAGTTCAATCTCCGTGTCCTTTTAACGGTCATATTCGCTGTTTTGCCATTAATACCTCCGTCTCCACATACCTTAAGACAATAGGATTAATGTAGCTTGTGTGTTAAAAAATATCGGGCGATTTTAAGCAACGGCGGATGTCCCTGTGTTCCGATACTGCGTGGCCAAAGACCAAAGCAGATTAACTACATGATTTCCGCCGGATTAAAAACATTGTTAATGCTACCGCCACGCAGAACAGCCTGTCAAATTCAAACTTTATAAGGGCAGTTCAAAGAATCCTCTTTATTTATTCATTTGTTGTTCCCAAAAATTATTTTCTATTGTTCTCATATCCGTCACATCATAATTATTAACAATATACTCACCTAAAAAATCAGCAACTTTTTTTGAACCAACACTATTTAGGTGTCCGCCGTCTAGAAAGTCCGTTTCCTGATTAAAGTCTATACATTCAAACAAATTAAAGTATACGCAATTATTATCTGTTGCATATTGATTGAGCGCCTCATAATAATTATATTCTCCCTCAAAAGGAGCTGTATAAAATATTATATTAACATTTTTATTATTACATTCTTGTACTATTTTATTTAGCACTTCTATTGATTTATTTGATAAAGCTTTTTGTTCAAATTCCGAATAATCACCTAAACTAATAGGTGTAGTCGCATTGCCACGCATGTATCCGAAATTATTCTTAAATAATTCTGTAGACGGTGTAGTATAATTTTTTCTATCAATATCATTCCAGGCATCATGAAACATGATTAACGGCAGATAATATGAGACATACCTCTCTATATTATTTCCAAAACATCTTTTTATATATTCCTCTTTAGCATCAAAATTGCTAATCGCTCTGGTGTAATATATCTCACCGTTCATATCAACATCTTCTAATATTCTACCTGCAAAAGCAGTCTCAATGCATACAACCTTGGGCGTTTGAGTCCTTAATGAGTCTTGTAAAAATAACAGTGTAGTATTAATTTTTTGCCAATTATGAGCATAATTATATGCAGCTAAACCATAATTAGTATACATTTCTTTAGTGTCACAACCCTTATATGCGTGACTGGAGCCATATATGATAACTTCCAATGTATTATCTTCTAATTCATGAAAAGCATTTATATGGTCTATGGCGCGTTGAGTGTTGTCAGGGGCTAAAATGTGACCGGAATAAATAATTAGGCTTAATGTTAATACTATTGTAATAATACTACCTATTACATTTAATATTATTCTTTTCACAGATTACTTCTCCTAAAATTGAAAATAGAAGTCAAGTCCGAAATTGTGTGTAAATTCCTTTAGGCATTTCATACAGGAGGCTGCTTAAGCCTCTTGA
>DCHC01000052.1 GCA_002314755.1 Faecalibacterium sp. UBA1762
CCCCCTTCCATTTTTTATCGTTATCAGGAAAATGCTTGCCGATATCACCCAGTGCCGCCGCGCCCAACAACGCGTCCATCACCGCGTGAAGCAGCACATCCGCGTCGGAATGACCCAACAACCCTTTTTCAAAAGGCACCGTCACCCCACCCAAAATCAGGGCTCGCTGCTCCACCAAACGATGGACATCATACCCGTGACCGATGCGCAACACCGGTACAGCGCTGTGCTTTTCCGGCCGGACCTGTACAGACAGGGCCTGCGGCAGATCCTCCGGGGTGGTTATTTTGATATTGGCGTACTCGCCCTGCGTCAAACGAACCCCAAAGCCCGCATACTCCATCACACTACAGTCATCGGTCACATCAGCATCGCCCAGCTTTTGCAAAGCGGCAAGATATTTTTGCCTATCCACAACCTGCGGGGTCTGTACCGCAAACAGGGTACTTCGATCAGGTGTCGATACCACCGTGCCGTCCGTGTCAGCGATCTTTACGGTATCCTTTACCGGTACGGCGGGGGCGGCACAGCCGGTATCGACCGCTCCAAGCAAAGCCTTTGTAATAACGCTTTCGCTGATATAGGGCCGTGCACCGTCATGTATGGCAAGCCAGGAGGCATCCTCCGCAGCCGCCACCCCGGCGGCCACACTATCCTGTCGACGGGCGCCACCCGGCACAACCTTGACGCTTGCGTCTATAGTCTGCGCCAGCGCGGTCACTTTATCCAAATTGGCAGGACTGGTCACTACCACCACCTGATCCACCATGGGATGACGACAAAACGCAGCTACGCTACAGGACAAAACCGTCTCGCCGCCTATGGGCGCGAACAGCTTGTCAAATCCCATTCTGCGGGAAGCACCTGCCGCAACAATAACCGCACACACCTTTGCGTTATTCAGCATAATATGACCAACCCCCCTGTCTTCCGCCCGGGAAGAAAATGATATAAAAATACATCTTTAAGTATATCACAAGAACGACTTTTTTGCAAACGGAACTGGCTCTTTTTTATCACAAAAATGTTACAAATTATTGCACTGCTGCCTGTAACACGATGTCACATTAAAACTAAAAACTGATCGGATCAGATAAGCGCATTGGCGCATTGCTTTTTATCAAATGAAATGATATAATCGGCTTAACAAAATTTGAATCGTTCTTTTCTGAATACTGACTGCACTGCAGTGCCGAAGAATACAGGAGGCTTTCACATGAAAAGAATAATCTGTTTATTGATTACATTTGCATTGGTTTTTTGTTTATCTGCCTGCGGGTCAAAAACACCTTGCGAAAGTGCTGACACCACCCAACACGAAAAAAACGAAGCCACGCCCACCGGTGACATTGCCGACACGGTGCTGCTGGGCAATATCTACACCGGCTTAGAGACGGTGGAGGCCCTTGCCGTAAAGGACGGAAAGGTCTTATTTACCGGCAGCAAAGCTGATGTGCAGCCGTTTATCGGCGAGAATACTGTCTTGGAAGAGTACAGCGCGATTCAACTGATCATGCCGGGAATTATTGATGCGCACACCCACGCCACCCAACTGATCAATGCCAGCTCTTTTCTTTGCAACCTGCCGGAGGGCTCTACCGCTGAAGAGTGTGTGACGATCATCAACGGTTTTGTAACGGAAAACCCTGATTACGAGTACTATGTTGCCCGCGGCTGGGTCAACTCTTCCTTTGAAAACAGTTGTCCGACAGCGGAGCTACTGGATGTCATCGAAACGGATAAGCCGATTTATGCCATATCCTCTGACGGACACAGCTACTGGACCAATAGCAACCTGATTCGACTTGCTGGCATCACCGCCGAAACCCAGGATCCGGACGGCGGCCTGATTGAACGCAATCCGGACGGTACACCCAACGGTTGTTTCCGGGATACTGCCCAGGCGCTGATCTCCAACGCTTTGCCGAAATCCGGCGCAGAGGCCAAAAAAGCCGGCATTCTTCTGACACAGCAAACCTATGCTGCATACGGGTATACCTCCTATCTGGAGATCAATGCCAACGATGCCAATGAAACGCTCTTCTATCCTTTCATCGAAGCTTATGAAATGCTGGATCAGGAGAATCAGCTGATACAGTATGTCCAGGGCGGTTTTGTGGTCAACAATGATGGTGATGCTATGGCCGCAGTAGATAAAGCGATTGAACTGAGAGATTCCACCGCAGGCGGCAAATTTGAGCTTACTAATGTCAAGGTCTACATGGACGGCGTGGTGGAGGGCGGTACCGCCTATCTGTCTGAGCCTTATGTAACAGATACCGGATATTACGGAGAAGCCCGTTGGAAAACCCCAGAGGATTTGAAAAAGCTGACTGAGATCATTGTCCGTGCAAACCGGGCAGGAATGAGCGTACATTTTCACGCTGTGGGCGACCAAGCCATCAGTGACGCGGTCGATTGCATTGAAAAAGCATATAAGCAGTTGGGAGATCAGGTCGTTGCCTGCCGCAATGCCATCGTCCATCTGCAAATCGTCAACCCCATAGATTACGACCGGTTCACAAGCCTTGGCATTGTTGCGGTCATCAATCCCTGGGCATGCAAATATCCGGGTTTTTACACGGAAACCGAAGTCATGTATCTGGGCGAAGACCGGGCATCCAAAGAATACCCTGTCAAGAGCTTTGCAGATGCCGGTGTGCAGCTCTCCTTTGGGACCGATTACGGTGCTTCCTTTGTTTGCGAACCGCTGGACTGCATACACATTCTGACGACTCGAATGACCGAGGATGAGGATCCGACCACCTTGCTGGGCGGCGAAGAGAGCATTGGCCTGGAAAACACCATTCGGATGATGACCCGGGGCGGTGCCTACCAGATGTTCAAGGAGGATGAACTGGGCAGTCTGGAAACCGGGAAAGCTGCCAACCTGATTTTGCTGGATCAGGACATTCTGAGCCTGCCCACAATAGAGATTGAAAACACTGCTGTACTACGCACCATGATTGACGGCAATTGGGTGTATATAAAATAAGCGGATTGCCTGACGCTTTTGCGGGGTTACGCTCCCCCAACAGCTATTCCGTATGAACAGTATTTGACTCTTTATCGAACCTGTGTTATTATTTGGCCAAATGCAGCATACAGTCCGTCCAAAGAAAAAAGAAAATGACTATATGCCGCACCAAAAAAAGAACAAAAAGAAGGTTTGCAAAATGAAAATTTCTTCTGTGACAAGGGGAGCCCATCGGCTGACCCGGCCGGAGTGTATGCCGGTCTATGACGCAGGCGCAGTTATAAAATATGAGGGCAGCATCTCCAAAGCAGGCGACAATGCCGACTGGGATTGGGGCATGTATCAGGATGAAAACGGCGAATGGGTTTTAATGGAAGCCGACGGCCCAGGCTGCATTTACAATTTTACCCAGCACCGTTACCCCACCAGCACAGTGCCGGTTTTCCGTTTTTATTTTGACAGGAAGACGACCCCCACCCTGACGGTCACACCGGCGGATTTTGGGCGCACCTATCCACTGGTCGCCCCCTACGCAGATAAATTTGTAGGGCCGGTAGAACAGGGCTTTGGTCCCATCTGGGTGGTTCGCAGCTTTGTTCCCATGGCTTTTCGCACCCATTGCAAGGTGACAAGCAGCATCCGTTTAGAGGGCAATAACAAGGCTGATAATCAGGGCGGCTGGGGCCATGTGATGTTTCAGACCTACGACAGTGCCGAAGGAGTTGTGACCTTTGACGGCAGCTTTGACGCTGACGCCGTAACCCGTCTTTACGCAGAGTGGGCGGGCAACCCCGTCACCCCAAAAATCGACCCCATACAGCCCGGAGAAACCCACACCGTATTTGTGAAGGAGGGCGCCGGCACGCTGCACGGCATTACTGCTGCCATTGATGGCTATACCCCCTTGGATTTTACCGACCTCTGGGTAGAAATCACCTTTGACCAAGCCACCGTACCTCATGTCAGCGCCCCTTTGGGCAGCTTTTTCGGTTGCGAATACGGCGGCACCCCCAGCCATCTAAACACCCTGCTGCTGGAACAGAATACCACTGTCAACCCGTCGTTCTTCCGCAACAGTTATCCCATGCCCTACTACCGCAGTGTATCTGTCCGCCTGGTCAACCGCGGTCAGCGGATCGTGTACGCCGGTCTTGCGGTGCAGGATGACCCGGATACGATTTATGACCCCGCCGCAGCCGGGTATTTTACCTCCTCTCCCTACTATCCCATTACCCCTAACATCATGGGTAAAAACAGCGTAATTGCCGACATCCACGGCGCCGGTTCGGTGGTGTATGCAGTGTTGAGCGGCAAGGATATCGCTGCCGGGTGTGAAGGGGATGTGCGCGTTTTTGTGGATGGGATGCAATCCCCTACTGTGGAAAGTGACGGCAGCGAAAGCTGGGCAAGCTACGGCTGGGGTTTTCCGCTGCCGCCCCAATCCAATCCATTCAGTGCTTACAACGGCAGGTATATGTCCAATGAGGACTGGTCCGAGCTGCGGCTAACCTTTACCGACAGCTATGTCTTCCGCAACCGGCTGGTTTTTGAGCTGGAGCACGGGGGCTGTAATGACGGCGGCGGTACCCATTCCGGTCAGGTATTCTATTACACCGCACCCAAAGCGCCGGAGCAGCCAATTGGCGATTTCACCCCTGAGGACAAGCTTCGCTTTATCGGCGGCAGATTATCTGTGGTTCAAGACCGATTTGAAAACGGCACACATGAAAACTATTCCGTTTTCACCTGTCTGCAGGGTGAAGAGGAGGCCGACTTTTCCTTTACCGTGCCCGCAGGCTGTAATGGTCTGGTTTTGCGCCGGGTCGCACTGCAAAAAGTCGGCCCGCAGGCAGCGCAGCTTTTGCTAAACGGCAAGCCCCTGCAAAAGCAATGGTTGTTCCCGGATTCCAACCCCATCTATTCCCTGATTGAGGATGATTATTTAATCCCTGCCGGTGAGCTCCCCAATGACAATGAGATCGAAATCACAATACGACCGCTGAACCAAAACTGGAACGCCTGCCGTTATCGCGTGGCAGCGTTTGTCTGAAACCTGCCGGTCTGTACCGAAGAAGGATAAGAATGGAGAAAACTGATGGAAACTGTAACCGTAAGCTATGATCAATGCGGCAATATTCTGCCGCTACACGGGGTAAATTGCGCCCCCTACAATAAAATGAGCGGAGCCAATCAAGCCAAGGTAAATGAGCTGTTCACCCTGGCGAACATTCCTTTCAGCCGTCTGCACGATGTAGAGGGCAGCTACGGCGGATGCTATTTTGTGGATATTCCCAATATCTTCCGAAACTGGGATGCTGATGTCAACGACCCTGACAGCTACGATTTCTACTATACAGACGAGTACATCACCGCCATTATCCAAAGCGGAGCGCAGATCGTATACCGTCTGGGTATCACCATTGAATGGGGCAGCAAAAAATACCGCACCGTTCCCCCTGCCGACCCGGAAAAATGGGCTTGCATCTGCGAGCACATTGTTGCCCACTATAACGAGGGCTGGGCAAACGGCTTTCACTATGAGATACCCATGTGGGAAATCTGGAACGAGCCGGAAAATCCACCTATGTGGTCTGGCACCATGGAGCAGTTTTTTGAGCTATACCGGGTGACCGGCATCAAGCTGAAGCAGCACTGGCCGCAGCTGATGATCGGTGGCTACGGCAGTTGCGGTTTTTACGCCATCAACCAGGAGAAGGATGATTTTTACAAAAGCTTCCTCACCTGGTTTGATTCCTTTTTGTCCTTTTGCAAAGAGAACAACTGTCCGCTGGATTTTTTCAGCTGGCATATTTACACCGGCGACCCTGCCGAGCTGATCAACCACGCAAAATATGTGCGCGAAAAACTGGATGCCGCCGGGTTTACCGCCACCGAAGCACATCTGAACGAGTGGAACTATGGCATGGAATCCTTTGGGTTTATGGAAAAGCACACCGATGTGGGTGCGTCCTTCCTTGCCGACAGCCTTTGCCGTATGCAGCATACCCGGTATGTGGATAAGGCCATGTACTATGTTTTTTCTTCTAACGCTATGTACGACGGTTTTCTGGATCAAAACACCAAAGAGATTGATGTCCCCTATTGGGTATATGTGGCCTTTGGTGATCTGTACCGCAAGGGAACCATGCTAAAGGACACCGCCACCGGCAATCTGCAGGCGTTGGCAGCAGCGGATGACCGGGAGGCAGGTCTGCTGATTGCCAACTACGATACCCAGCCTGTTCAGGTCACCTTAGCTCTGCCGCAGGGGGCAAAGCCTGTAATCTGCCCCATGGGCAAGACCATGCTGACCGAAGGCACTCCCCTTGAGGGAAACATTCTGTCTTTGCCCGCCCACGGCACAGTGTATCTGCGCTGGAGCCGTTAGCAGATACTATACCGCCGTAGAAGCTTCTGCAGCGTTTTTCCGCAAGGAGAGGTTTGATATGTTTGATACAGAATTTGGCTGGATTGCCCCTGTCCATGCTCCAGAGGAAAATTTCACCACCGGTTTTGCCTATCAAGAGTACATCTCCGCCAAGGGAGCCGACGCGCCGCTGCCCTACACGGTAACCGAATACAGCCGCAGCTACACCTTTGCCGCACCGGTCATAGCAGCAACCCTTGCCGTTACAGCAGATGCCGAGTTCCGTCTTTGGTCTGTGGAGGAGACCGGGGAGCGCCATCTGCTGGCAACCGGCCCGGCCAATCCCGGCGGGGATTTTCGGGATGCTACGGCTCTGCGCCCGGTCAAATACGCCACACCGATATCTTTTGTTCCCCACTGTCCCGGCTGCACATTACATCTGGTGGCGCGGGTAAAGGGTATGCCGGTATACATCAGCGAATACTCCTTTGGAAAAACCGGTCTTTGGCTGCAGGGTACAGTCACTCTACAGGACGGGAAAACCGAAAGAATCGGTACGGACACCGGCTGGACAACCCGCGCCCTGCCCGCCTACCGCAAACCCTTTGTCTACGATAATCGTTTGGAACCGGGTACCCCTGCAGCCGCGGTACCGCTGGTTATGCCGGTATCTGCCGAAACCGCCATCCCGCAGCGCAGTCCAATCCCACCCCGCAGCGAGCAGATCATCTATCCGAACGAACCTGGCGGCATCGTCACAGTTGCCCCCGGTCATAAGCAGCTACTGACCTTCTCCTTTGACAAAATTTACGCCGCCTACCCGGAAATAGAAGCGACCTACCCAGGAGCTTGTAAAAATGGCCCCAAAAAAGCAACCTTCATCCGGGCAAGATTTTATGAGACGGAGGAAAACGGTACCGTCGAGAATCTGACCTTTTGTAAAACTGACTGCTACACTGCCCTGCAGCTGCACAGCGTAGGGGCGGCAGAGCTATCTGTAGAAAACAACACCGATTATCCCATACAGATCCGTCTGGCGCTGCGCGCCACCTGCTTCCCGGTAACCGGATGCGCCAAAACTGAAACCAGTGACGAAAATCTGAACAAACTGCTGCAGATTTGCACCCATACGCTGCAATACTGTCGTCAGCAGATTCATCTGGACAGTCCCCGCCACTGCGAGCCGTTGGCCTGTACCGGCGATTATTATATTCAGACCCTAATGACCGCTTTCAGCTTTGGGGATATGCGCCTTGCCAGGTTTGATGCGGTGCGCACCGCGGATATCCTTCGCCAACAAAATGGTGAGATGTTCCACACCACCTACAGCCTAATCTGGGTGTTGATGCTGTGGGATATCTACCAGTTTACAGGGGATGTCGCTTTACTTAGGGAATGTGAGGACGCCCTTGCCCTGCTACTGGCAAGGTTTGATGAGTACAATGGGGAGACCGGCCTGCCCGAGACCCCGCCCAGCTTTATGTTTGTAGATTGGTTGTTCATTGACGGCATCTCATTGCATCACCCGCCCAAAGCGTTGGGGCAGGGCTGCCTTGCCATGTTTCTCTACGGCGCATTATGCGTCGCGCAAAAAATCTACAGTGTATTGGAGCAACCTGACACCGCATTGGTTTTGCAGAAGAGAGCAGCTGCGTTATATCGGGATATCCGAACCCATCTGTGGGATGAGGAAAATCAGCTTTTTATTGCGGGCTTAAACACCCCTACCCCGAAGCAGATGCTGCACACCTACATGCCTCAAAACACGCATAAGTGCTACCGGTTACCCCATGCCAATATCTTAGCGATTCTGTTCGGCGTTTGTGACGCTGAGCTTGCCCCTACCCTGCTGCAGCGGATCACCGACGGGGAACTGGGTGAGGTTCAGCCATATTTTGCCCATTTTCTATTTGAAGCCGTCTACCATGCGGGTCTTCGCAGCTATTACACGCTGCCACTGGCTGCAAAATGGTATGACCCCATTGCTGCCTGCGGCAAGGGTCTGCCGGAGGGCTTTATTCCGCCGGAGCCCGGTTATACCTTTGACCACAGCCATGCCTGGGGCGGCAGTCCTCTGTGGTCAGTACCTTTGGCGCTGACCGGTCTGCAAATTATCACCCCCGGCATGAGCAGCCTTGCCTTTGATTTTGACCTGCTTGGGTTGGACGCCGCCACGGTAGAGCTGCCCACCCCTTACGGCACGGTAACATGTATTCTGAAAAAAGGAGAAATACCGGTTGTCACGGCACCGCCGCAAATCACCCTGAACTACGAAACGAAAAAAATATTGCAATAACAGTCAGTATTTATCAAAAAACATATTGCGGAGGACACCTCTATGGACATTTTACCCCTTGACCACGACCTGCACATTCACTCTCAGCTTTCCCTTTGCAGCGGACACCCGTTGCAGACCAAAGAAAATATTCTTCAATACGCGATTGATCACAAGCTGAAGGATATCTGTGTTACCGACCATTTTTGGGATCAGACCGTCAGTATGCCGCCCGAATGGTACGCCATCCAGAATATTGACCATATTGAGCAGATTTTACCCCTGCCCCATGCAGACGGGGTACGGTTTCACTTTGGCTGCGAAACCGAATTTGATGTGAACGGTACCCTGGGTATCTCCCCTGAAACCATGCATCGGTTTGAGTTTATCATAGTACCCACCACCCATATGCACATGGATTTTGTGCTGGCTGTTGAACACCGTAACTTGAACGACCGGATTCGCATGTACGTAAAGCGATTGGAGCAGTTGCTGAACATGGATCTGCCCAGGTACAAAATAGGCATTGCACACCTAAGCTGCGACCTGATTGCACCGGAAGCCTGGAACGGGCATATGCAGGTGCTGGACGGTGTTCCGGAGACCGCTTTCGCTGATATTTTCCGTCAAGCAAAAGCAAAAGCAGTGGGCATAGAGCTGAACATGGAGGCCCACAAATATTCCGATGCCGATTTTGACCGGGCAATGCGTCCCTACCGTATTGCCAAGGAAGTCGGCTGCCAGTTCTATTTTGGCAGTGACGCCCACGACCCGGAGCGACTTAGCCAAGCTGCTGCCGATTATCAGCGTATCGCAAGCTGGCTGCAGCTGACTAAGGAGGATATCTTCCGTCCGTCTTTTGTAAAATAAACCTGTTTTTCCCTATAAAAAACAGCCCCTCCGACAGGCCTGATTCACAGGACAAATACCGGAAGGGTTGTTCTTTTTGTCTATTACGACGATTATACTGTACAAATCGCCTGGCAAAGATTGAGTTGTCGCAAATTTCAGTTACAAGCCCCAATCACTCCGCAAAGAGCAGTTCACAGGGCCAGACATCAACCGGACAATCCGGAAAGACCTGTTTCAGTCGGTCACAGAGTTCCTGCTTGGACACACGGTTTTTCAGGATAACCTGCAAAAAACCGCCGCCGCCTGCCCCACAACACATCTTTCCGTCAATCAAGTCTTCCACCGACTGAAAAATGCGCTCTATCAAGGGATTGGTGCTGCTTTCATCCAACAGCTTGACCTGCTGCCAATGGGTGTTGAGCAGGTCGGCAAAGCCGTCAACATCAGCCGACTGTAACGCCTCGGCCATATCCTTAGCCAGTGCTTTAATTCGCGCATGAGCTGTTAGATTTTCCGGTACATTACCGATATAACGATCCGTTACTCTGCGCAGCGTATTGCGTGCCAACCGACGCTGACCGGTATAAATCAGTGCAAACCGCTCGCAAAGCTGCTGCTTTGTCTGCTCGGAAAGAACGACAGGAGTAATTTGCAGCTGTTGAACAAGCCCCGGAGAAGAGGTTATCAGCTTCACACCCGGTACAAGACCCCCGACCTGGTCCTGCCAGCCGCCGCCGGTGGACATCAGCTGTTCAACCGTCAAAACCGCGGTGCTGACCTTTTGCATATCAGGTTCTCTGCCCGTAAACCGGTACAGTGCGGTAACCGTCGCAGCGGAAAGGATAGAAGAGGTCCCCAGTCCGCTGCCCTTTGGCACATTGGTCACCTGGGTCTGTAGCAAAAAACCGCCACCCAAACGGCTTAATACCTGCTGCAGCTGTCCTCCGGTACGGGGTATTATTCCGGTTTCCACCAAGCAGGCCTTTTGTAAGGCAAAGGTATCAAAGGGGTCTCCCGTCTGCTGCAGGGGCTCCAAAGCAGTAAATTCTCCGTATGCGCCGTTATCCTCGCACTGTAAAATGATCTTTTGTTCCGTGATTCGTCGAATTCGGACAGAGACGGGGTATTGACCGTTTAACGTAATTGCGACATTTAAAACCAACCCGCCCTGCTCCAGACAGTAGGGGCAGGTATCAGTCCAACCGCCGCCCCAGTTGACCCGTAACGGCAAAAATACAGTGACCTCCGGCCGGGTAATCTGCAGTTTCGGATCATAGACAAAGGCATCCGGATTCCGACGGCAGACTGCATTCGCAATCAACCGGTAGCATCCGGTTATCAGCTGCGTGTTTTGCAGCAGACTGCCCAAGTACAAATACAAACGGATACTGTGTGAAAAATCGGCCAGCGAATCGACCGAAAGACATTGTAAACGATTAAGGTGCCAATCCGGCTGCAGCCGATTCCATTTTTCAGGCAGGTTTGCCAGTTCTATAACGGATTTTCCTGCACGGATCTCCGCCGAAAACTGCTCCAGCAGTACCAGCTGCTGCATATCCCGACTGTGGGACAGTATCACCGACTGGTCTGCGTCTGCTAAAGCGTCCTGCAGACTTTTACACACACTGCTGTGCCACAACGACGCATCCCCTTTTTGCAGAACAACAAGTTCATATAGCAGCAACGCTGCATCAACAGCCTGCCGGGCCGTATCACAGACCGGGAAAAGCTGAGCTTTCCATAAGGGTTTTGACAAAACAATCCCCAGCCTTCGGCCGACCTCCTCCAGCGGAATGCCAAAGAAAAGGTCACTTTTGGGGTTATCCCGTACATCCATCATACGACAGACAAATTTGCCGTCCTTTTGCTGTACCCCGTGCAACAGTACACTGTCCGGCACCTTTTGACCGGCCGTCAGCCGGATAAAGGAAAGGTAACACCCCTTGCCAACTGATGCACCGGCCTCTAAACAACTGTACTCCAAATAGCTGCCTTTGCCGATTCTGCTACCCGGTAGAGCATAGGAGAGATACCCGCCAATCTCTTTGGGCAGAACACTTTGGATCTGATTGTGACCGCCAAAGCAGGACGCATGCTCGGACTGACTGCTAAAAGAATTCATTACCTCCGGCACTGAACCAAAATGGATAAACTTAGCGGGTGACAAACTTAAAAGCTTCACGCGATACTGCCCGATGGCACGCCAAAGCACCCTTCTTGCCATAGCAAGCTCTGGGGTATCCTCTCCTTCCGGCGCCTCCCTTAGCAGCTGATCGCAGCTGGAATCTTCTGCAAGGCAATAGGCAATATCCCCGTATAGAGAAAGTCGAACCTTTTCGTTCACGATGGCGCGGTAATCCTCATCCCTCTCCACCGTAGCAAACAAGCGTTCAAGCACAGCAGAAGAAAGCCAAATAGCCCCAGTATCTATGGCACAGCGATCCTGCGTATCTACCGCGCCGGCGCTTTGCAGGGCCTCGGGAGACTGCTTATGCAAGAAACGTTTGACATTGCCTGTTTTGGGGTTTGCAAGGTAAACGCCGTGGTTTTTTGCTATTTGGACATTTTCCCGAAAAGAAAGTACCGCTGCATCCGCACCGCCAAAACGGCATTGCAACGAATCAAACAATAGCGTTACATCTCCGGAAACCAGCAGCATACCGGCGTCCATCTGGCCCGGCAGCTGGGAAAGTGTAACCAAAAACATATCAAATAAGGATGCGGGTTGTCCGTTTATCTCAACCGGCAGGGGCGCAAATAGCTTACCCAGGGCGGAGTATTGGGGGCAGCGCATAGAATTGCCTCCTGCGTGAATAACCAAAAATTTACGGCAGGAAAAATCGGAATACTCTTTTTTCAGGGTACGGATCACCGAAAGCGTAGACCCTGCCGAACCAACCCGGACATCCCCCTCATCCGATATAACAAAGAAACGGGTGGCTTTGGGCAGACTGTCTTCTCTGGCTGCCATCTGCAGACGATAGCCTTCTGCCTGCTGCCGGTTAGCCGCTGTCAAAACCACTGCGTCCCAATGGGGGAGACTGCCATCCCCTACTGTTTTGACGTAATTGTTCTGTGCGTCCTGAAAAGCGCTTTGCAAATATAAATCCAGATTGACTGTTTGTACTGTTTGCATGATCTTCTTCTCCTGAAATGACCGTTTTCCCGGCAAACTGCGTTCAATTTTCTTTTCTCATCAGCATATTTACTTGAATCATTACGGTCAAAGCCAGCGCACATTTTCTGTGCAACAGGGTATTAAAAAGCCGTTTCATCCGCGGATTTTTTTGATAGGGATAGTCGGACAGAATATCCTGAACAAAAGGATGTTTCGCAATTTGCCGATACAGGCGCACGCACTGCAGTAGGGTATTGCCCTGCATCAACATTCGCATGGCGTTGCGAACCTCGGTCAAAAACATTCTGGCTGCGTATAGCTTACCGTCCGAAATAGCCAATTGATCCAATAATTCAAATTCTTTTTGATAGGATTTTACCGTCGCGTCAAAAACATCCGCGCGGTATCTTTGACTAAAGGATTGCTTATTGCATCGATAGAAATAATCGTTATCCGGGATACAGGCAAAGCTTTTGATCTTACTGAGAAGCTCTGTTTTGAACAGTGCATCCTCAAACCGATACTCCCGCTCAGACAAAAAAAGCAACCCCTGCCGCCGCAAAAGCCCGGTACGGTAGATTCCCGTACACATGGAATAGGTAAGCACCGATTCCGACTTATCCTGCGGGGCAGAGCCAATCATCTTATACAATACCTCCGGAACAATATCCGTTCCGGTATAATGATCGCATGGCAGTGTAACCGGAAAAACCACCTGCTGCCGGGGCAAAAGCCGTACCATACCGCACACGCAGGCGTCCGCATCGTACTTTTCCGCCTGTTTCAGCAGCTTTTGGTACATATCCGGCGCAAGAATATCATCGCTGTCTACAAAAGCACAGTACCTGCCACGGATGTATTCCATACCGCAGTTCCGGGTAAGCCCTTGCCCTTCATTCTGCTTATGAATCACTTGAATGCGCGGATCCGCCAGCGCGTAAGTGTCGCAGATCTTTCCGCATTCATCCGGCGAACCATCATCCAACAACACGATATCCAGCTCTTTCAAGGTCTGATCGCAAATGCTTTGGATACACTGTGCAAGATATTGATCGTTTTGATAGATCGGTACCACGACAGATACCTTAGGGGAAAACTCTGTCCGCATAAGAAAACTCACCGTTGTCTTGTCTCACTCTTTCAAATTAACATCTGCTAATCTTTACAACAATTTTTACAGGGTACTGCAATTGTATAAACTGGAAGACCTCATCAGCAAAAAATACATTCTGCTCCGGGTATAAAATCAGCAGTCCGGTATATCCCATTTCTTTTTTAATTTTTCACAGGCTGCCATTCTGTCTGCATATTTTCCCTGTGCCCACCCGGTCTTGTTTTTTTTGAACTCTGCAGGCACACCGGTCAAAAGACAGTAGTCACCAAAAGACCGGTTCACAACAGCATTCGCCCCCAGTGTCACCCAATCTCCCAAAGAAACATTTCCGATTATTTTTGCGCCGGTGGAACAGTACAACCCATTGCCAATTATTTTTTCTTTTGCTGATATACAGACACAACTGTGCAAAACAGCATAGTTTCCCACACGGTTTTGATCCCCAACTTCAATAGTCCCGTGGTGAGGAATAACCAAACCGTACCCAAACACGCCGGGAGCAACAGTAAACCCGGTCTTATAGCCCAGTCGCTGAAGTTACATTTTCCAATAAAACTGCGTATTGCTGTGCCGCGAGACAGCGTATTCCGTTTTTCGCAGCACGATGAGATATTGCATAATCCAATCCGGAATAAACATCTCTTTCAATGCCGTGCGGACACTTCGCCGAAAGCTTCCCCGATTCATCATTCTGTCTGCGGCAAGATAATATTTCAGCTCTGCTTTAGTGGTAATCATTTGTTTTGATTTCCTTTTGCTTTTTTGAGCTACGTAATGCCAAAATCCACCGGGGAATACAGTAATACCGGTTTAGTACAAACCAGCTCATCCGCTCTTTTCGGCTGATTTTGTGCGGTTTGCAATATTGCTGCATAGCGGAGGCCAAACCCTTTCCATGCAGATATTCCTGCCAAAAGGCATCCGATACTGCCGATTTGGTGCAGGGAGCGTTCAAAGCACCATTGGCTCCGCAGGCCTCCTGCAGTTGTCTTGGTGCAAACTGTATCCGATCAGAAACAGAATCAAAAAACTTCTTGCCTTTAGAGGTATTGGCCAATACCAGAGAGATACCTTTATCCCGGTTGCGCATCCGGTAATCAAAGGAATGATAGCCCCAAAAATCTCCTAAGCTGAGATCCCCGGTTCGCTCGGGAGTTGCCCAGCTACAGTGGTAACAGCTTTCTCGCAAAGTAATATTATGCAAAAAAGCGACAAAATAGGAATCTTTAAAATGACTTTCCCGGGTGACTTTGCCGTCTGCAAACTGAAACCGAAGGGAGTACGCAAGCCAACCGTTTTTCTTATCCCGAAAGTTGACATCCGTTAACGAGCTGCCCATCGCACACAAATCACAGTAATCCGCCCACACCTTAGGGGATGGTACACCGTGACAAAGAATATCCACCGTCAAAAGATTATCAGGCGACGATGAGAGAAACCTTTTACAGCATTCCACCTGACAGGGGGTGCCGATAAATAACACCGGTTTATCTTGCTGCAAGGCTATTTTTACCTGTTGGTAAACATCACCTGTTCTGCTTTGCAGATATTTGGAACCGCGAAAACGGGCGAGCTCCTCCATCGAAGAAACCATATCAAACTCTGCAAAACGGCAGCCCTCCGAAAGACGCGTGGCAAATACTTTACCGCCACGACGAAAGATTTCCTCCGCTAAAACTGAAAACATTCCACCGGAGCTGCTGGCCGCCAATATTTGTGCATCTCTGGCAAATGCAGCATAAACTGTGGGTTGCCGGAAGGACCGTTGTGGATTGTTTTGCGGACAGGACGCAGCACAACGGCCACAACCTAAACACTCTCTGCCAACAACCGGGCGCACAAAGCCCTTTTCGTCGGGCACCAGCGTAATTGCCTTTTCGGGACAGATTGCTTCGCACAGTCCGCAGCCGGTGCACTTCACTCCATCACAGATTTCCACCGTACATTCCTCACAGGCTTTGGTCTATCAGCTGCCGCAGCTTAGCATAATATTCTTTTTCAAAATAAGGTTCATTAAACGGAGGCAGCGGCTGGGATAATACAGCTTCTACCATCTTAACCGCACGATACGCATCCTCCGCCAGATAAACCCGTCCCGGATAAACCTGCTGAAACCACTCTACCCCGGTAGTCACCTTGTGGTCTTTCGTAGGCAGTACCACAACCGGCGTGTTGGCAATCAATGCAAAGATTATGCCGTAGTAACGGTCAGTCACCACACAACGATAACGGGAAAATTTAGCAAAGGTTTTCTCCAAAACGGGCTGCAGATGACGGACAAGTCTTTGCGGAGCAATACGAAGGTTGGTATCCAACCTGTAACAACTCTCCGTTCGACAGATATGCTCTGTCAGTATTTTGATGTCTTCCTGAGAAACGGATTTTTCGCTGTCATTGCGTAGACAAAACAGAACCCCCTGCCGCGGTGCATCGTAGGAATACTGTCCGATCAAGGTGGTAACAATATCCGGATACTGTCGCACCGGCAGCCGATTGAACATCTGCAGCGCAGTCTTGTAGGATAACCTATCCCGTGCCAGAAAAAGCATATCGGGGTGGCTATTGTAAACCCGAGCAGTAAGCTGCCGGTTTTCTTCAGAGCGGAAAAAGACCGTCTGAGGCAGTATTACCATACGGTTTTGCGGAAAATCCCGGATAACCGCCCGGTGCATCTCCTCTTCCCTGCCGCCCAGATCCTGCGTACAGTAACCGCTTTGGAAAAAAATCAGATCCGATTCGGCAATATTTTCCCTAAGTAGGCCGGCAATGCCAAAGGTATTGTTCAGATAATTCCGGCTGGGCACATCTATCACCGTATATTCTCTGTAATATTTTTCAAAAAATCTACGGATACAGTAATACTGGGCCATATCCCCCAGGTTGGAATGCTCTGGTACACCAAAATATACTATTTTATCGGTACTGCTTTCCAACTGCTTTTTTAACCGGCATACCCGAAGAATATCTGTAACGGTCCGTCCCGGTAACCTTCTGAGCCAACCGATTTTAACACGCAAGTTATCCATCATATTACACCCCCGTCAAATTATATCAATAAGACATTCGTCTTTCACCGTCTAAATGAAAGCAGCATCCGCTTGGTAAGAAGTACTGCTTTTTGAAAGGACTGTGTTCTACGAAACACCAACACAAATACCGTAACCGGCAGAAATACCCCCATCAACAGCCCGACCAAAAGCTGACATAAAACGCCGGCATCTGCAAACAATCGGAACAACAATCCGTTTGCCGCACAGACTGACAGACTGAGCGCCATATATGCCAATAACGACCGAACAAAGTCGCCCAACCCTGCATGGAATACATCACTGAATAGATTGCGAATCAGCCAGGGCATACCGACAAACAACGTACTAACTATAGTGGATAACAGCACCCCATATAGCCCGGCGGAACGCACAAACGACAAATTCAGCGCCAGATTTACCAATGCAGTCACCAACGGACGAAATCTATCCCGACGCCACATACCGGCTGCATCTTTATATACGATAAAACACTGATTTAATAAGCGGATAAAAAAGTAACCTGCAAAACAAATCACACAACCGTACGAAAGCAGATTATTCTCGCCTACCCAAAGCCGAATAAACGGCTGATATAAGTTTATCATACATGTGCTGCCAATACAACCCACAAAACAGGTCAGCAGAGTGATTACTTGAAAATCCTGAAAATTTTTCTCGGCAGACTCCACCATCAAACTGTTGCCGATACCGGCAAGAGTAGAACTGAAGATCACCGTGGCAAGACCAAGTACTGCAGTCAAAATGTAAAAATAGTTATTGTAACGGCTTAAAACAGTCAACCCCAAAAAAGCAGAAATCACAATTGTATCTGCCGATACAACAATTACCTCCCCTATCTTAGAGGTAAACAAATCCGCAATTCTGTGGGTTAATTTGTCTTTTTGAGCTTTTTGCAGGACCCCCGTCGGGCGGTATTGCGGGTACATCTTTTTGGAAACTACCGCCGTAATCAAATTGGTCACCAACTGTGACACCAACATGACTGCTAAAAAAACATAATAGCTGTGAAAAAGAACCAATGCCACCGCCTGCAGAATATACTGTGCAGTCAGCACCGCCAGCGTTACGCGGTTGATAACATCCACCCGTTGGTAAGCCGTAAGCAGACTGCTTTGCCAGGCAAATAACCAATACGAGGCAACTGTTGCGGCAAGATTCATCAGATATAGTAAATAAAGATTGATATCAGTCGGGACTGTTCCGGAAATCAATTTGGGTAAAAAGGGGATCAAAGCTACCCCTGCCACCATAATTACCAACCCAATCAGCCGGTAATAGCGGCGATACTGCCGCATAAACGCACAAATGCCGGCAATATCATCCTGTACAATAGGCTTGTACATACTGTAGACCATAGCGGAGCCGACGCCTAACTCCGCCAGGTTCAAGACCTGCAATATAGAGGTAAACAGAGCGTTGAGACCTGCATATTCCATACCCAGGGAATAGATGAGCAGGGTACGGATGCAAAACGGGGCAAACAACTGATAGGCCTTTAATATCACACCGGAGAAGATATTTCTGGCAGCGTTTCGGGTACGGTCGATTCGCATTTGTCTTTGTCCTTTTTCTTTCCTTGTAAATACCGAGGGTTGATTGTACCGTAAAACAGTGCAACCAAGACAAAGCCGGGGTAGGCAACCTGTGCCTGAGCACAGGATACATTGATCACCATCAAGAAGAATGTAAAAAAAACAAAAGGACTAACTGCTTTATTACCAAGCATTGGTACAAACAGCATATACATCAACAGTGCAACAGCCAACAATCCTTTTGTACTGATCATACCAAACAAGGCATTACCTGTTCCACCGGCAGCGCCGAAAAATTGAAATGTAAGGTATTCTACCTTTGTTGTATTTAAGCCGAACAGAGGATTTTTTTTCAAAGCCAGCATGGCAATCCGGATAGGAACCAGTCGCGCTGAACCGGAAGAACGGACGGTACCGTCAAAAGAAACATCCTGCAACTTTTGAATCAAGTGAACAGCCACAATGCTATCGGCTCCCCGCAGTACATAGTCTACCAGCACGCCGAAAGCCAAAACCGCAAGCAACACGAAAATCATCAGCCCGGTAATGCTTTTGCGATGGAATAAAGCCTCTGTAACCAGAATGAGGACAAGGCCGATATAACCGGTTGTGGATTTGGTTGTTATCACTGCCGCAACAAGAATAAAAAGAATGCAGAAATAGGCCTTGCGCGAAAATCTAAGGTACTTTTTCAGAAACAAGAGAACAAATAGCGCACAGTTCAATACGATCTCATGGACGCCCGGCTCGTAATATATGCCGATGTTCTTTTGGTACGCATTTGGCTCAAACTCTCCCCACAGAATAGAAAACAGATACTTTCCGTAATAAATACGGGTACTACGTTCATACCTGTAAACCGGTAATATTCTTTTTAGAAGACTTAATCCACCCAGATTGCAAAACGCAAAACCAACCAGACTGATTACCGTAAAAAAAAGCACCAATCGGATAAATCGGGTCAGGCAGTATTCCGTATCTATCTTAATGATCCCATAAGATACTATGAAATTCAGATAAATCTGCAATAGCGTTTTAAAAGAAAATCCGTGCCAGATAGAATCTCCGGAAAAGATACCGCTTAAACAAAACAGGACAGCGAGAAGCGCAAACATCAGAATATACGAAAGGGAAAAACGAAGATTAAAAACGGAATAGACAACAACACAAACCACCATAACTGCCAACAGTGCAAGAAAGCTATCCGCGTATTTTATTGCCCATACCACTGCCCCGTGCATAATCAACATCAGATAAATCAGCAAATACTGTACTGCTGCTGTAAGTTTCTTTTTCAATGTTGATCCCTCCGGATGATCAATCAGCGTATTTTTCGGGCAGGATTACCTGCCCAGGTCTCTCCGTCTGGAATATTTTTTGTCACCACCGAACCGGCGCCCACAACACAGTACCTGCCAATCTGAACGCCTTTCAGAATATAGCAGCCTGCACCGATAAAGCTGCCCTGACCGATTACCACTTTTGCACGGGCTATGGCCGTTTGATCAGCTGCCATACGTTTTTGAAAATCTGAAGGGTGAAAATCTGTATCATAAATGCGGCAGCCGGAACCTATCATGACATCGTCCTCAACGACGATCTCTTTTTCACAGGTAAACGCCGTATTTGAAATACCGCAGTTGTTCCCAATAATCAGCTTTGCGTCCCGATTGACCTGAAAATAGGTTCTGTCCCCACTGCCTATCGGATTTGCCCATCCGGCAGAGTTAATGCTGACTCCATCACCTAACCGAATAACTGCAGACGGGTAATGGCGATAAATATACACCGTTCCCCTCACTTTCAGGTTTTTTCCGTATGAAACATGGTTTAACCGAAACAGCAGCCGATTTAGCGGCGTATAAAACCGCCACGCAACCAGATTACACCCCTTTTTTACTGTTTGTACGATATCCATATCAAAAGTCCTCTGCGACAATACGGTAAACATCCATTAGCTGCCGCATATTTACAGCATAATCATGTACTTTTTCCGCTCTTGAGCGGGCAGCAGCAGTCATATCACCGACATTTTCCTTCATGGAAAAGACTTTTTCCAGACATTCTGCCAGCTTTTCCGGTCGTTCAGCCGGATATAAAAGGCCCTCTTTTTCATCTGTCAGCATATCCGGCACACCACCGACCGCAGAGGCGACAACCGGTACCCCCAGTAGCATGGCCTCCCCAACCGAATTGGGGGAATTTTCTACGGTAGAGGGCAATACAAACACATTTGCCAGCAGCAGCTCCTCTTTCATTTTTTGTTCATTCAGAACGCCGCAAAAGGTCACCTTATCCTCCAGCCCGTATTTCTTCATCAAGCGTGAAAGATAACGGCCGTAGGAACTACCGGTCAGTGCATTTCCACCGATGATATTAGGTCCGGCAACCCTGACACAGGCATTGGGATAATGCTGTAAAATTCTTGCGAATGCCGGAATGAATAAATGAAAACCTTTGATCGGGTAGATCGCCTGACTGATGAATATTCTGCCCGGAACACAGCTTTGGTAGGACCAGCAGTCAGAATAAAATGGCAGCCGCAGTGTTTCGTTGCCGGTATGATAAACTGCATCCGGGTTTGCACAGAGAGCAACCCCCCTGTCCCATCCGGTTCTACCCATAATGTGTCGGCAACTGCGCAGCGTAAGCTGCTCGTACACGGCTCTCCGCTGATAATGACTGACCCCACTGGAGACATTGTCGGCGTTCAGCAGCTCTCGAAGCGTAAACCGGTAAATGATCTGCTTTGGCAAACCCACAGCATAACTGTTTACATATTCCCCCAATAGCCCCTGCAGGGATACGACACAGTGCGAAGCCCGCCCCAAGCTTTCTGCTGCAAGGGCAAAATAAGCATGATACTGAAATTCCGTTCCGTGAATATGGATGATATCCGGCTTGACCTTCAATAGAATCTCACGGGCTTTCCGGATCCCCTTTTTATCATTCAATTTACCCCATCGAATTGCTCGACGGGGATAACCGATACCATAATAGGCCAGATTTTCAAAACAACCGGATTCCTCATGATCGGATGGATAGCATACCGTCAGCTCTAAACCCTCGGTCTGCAACAAGCCCTGTGAGATTCGACTGAGCCATCCCCCTGCGTATGGAATATCTTTTCGGTTTTGCAGCTCACAGATAACCGGGAGCCTAATATTGGTAACCCATAAAACCTTCATACAAACCTCATAATAGGATTAATCTTCAGTGATTAACTGCCAATATATGCTTTCCAACTCGACAATATGTTTTTCTAAAGAATATCCGTTGCGGACAATGTCATAGGAGGCATGTGCAGCAAGGCTTCTGGCATTGCTATCAGTCAATAAAGATACAATACCCTGAACAAAAAGTTGGATATTCCCCGGTTCGCAACACTCCCCGTTAACTCCACTCTGCACCAGCTTGGGGATACCGCCCACATTGGTACTGACTATCGGCAAACCGTAGCCCATAGCGTCCAAAATAGACATGGGCATGCCTTCGTGGTAGGACGGCAAAAAGAAAACGTCTGCCCGGCGAAGTAAATCGTCCTTTTCCTCTCCTCGTACCCATCCGGGAAAAAGCACATTCTGTGAAACCCCAATCTCTGCGCACTTCTCCTGCAGAGCCTGCATATCCTTGTGGCTACCCGCCCCTGCAAGGATAAAGAGCACGTTCGGAATCGTCTTTTTTACCTCTGCGATTACATACGGAATATCAAAACAACCCTTACGGTGGCCAAGCTCCCCCAAAAACAGAACCACATTGTTAATCGGACGCTGCTGACGCTGCTGCAGCGCATCACCGTGCATAACACTGTAGTTTTTAATCACTGCTATTTTTTTCGGTGGTACAATCTGTGACAAATTTTGATTCCATTCTGGTGAAAGAGCGATCAGTATGTCACAGCAACCGTATATTTTTTTGACCAGCCAGCGTTTAAGGCGGGGTGCCTTTAGATAAAAAGGTTCAAATTCTGCCCCGTGGATATGGTTGATTATCGGAACACCCGCAAGCTTTGACAACAGAATAAACGGTATCTTGCGATAAAAGGAACCGTTAAAAGAGGAATGAATATGTACCAGCCGCGGGTGAAAAAACAACAACACCCGAATATAGGCAAGATAGGCCTGCAAAGCTTTCAGAATAATTTGCGCCAAATTGCCGTTTCGGTAGGATTCCACATAGGCAATTTCAAAATCTTCTTCTAACCTGGAGTCGCGGTATCCGTTGGTGACAGCGGCAATTCCACCTTGTACCGTAGGCTCTTGTACGATCATACAAATTCTTTTTTTCATTTTATGAACATCCCAGTTTTGCGAAGTGGCGGTTGCAAAATTGATTTTCAATCTTTCTGCTTTCTAAATTAGTTCGCTGCCAAATAAGCTCCATCACTTTTTTTGAAATATCACATACCGGATAAATTTATAATTCGTGGTCAGATATCTGCTCCATAGCCGCTTGGGCTCCTGTCGCAGACGGTGCAGCCACTCCAAACTATGGTTTTGCATCCAAAGGGGGGCACGGGTAATATTTCCGGCAAAATAATCAAAGGCTGCGCCAACCCCCACCATCAAACCGTTCAGCTTGCCCTTGTGAGCAGCCATCCAGTTTTCCTGCTTGGGCGCACCCAGACCAACCCAGATAAAATCCGGTTTGGCACGGTTGATCATCTCTTCTATAGCGAAATCCTCGTCCGCGGTCAAGTCCCGAAAAGGGGGAGCATACATTCCGACAACAGCAACATCCGGATAATCAGTGACCAGCTTCTTTCTCATTTTTTCCAGGGTATCATGGGTGCTACCGTAAAAAAAATGGCGGTAACCCTTTTGAGTGCTGATTTGCAGCATCGCGTGTAAAAAATCGGGTCCGGTAGTGCGTGCCATCTTTTTGTAACCCCGTCTTCTTCCCACAAAGGACAACGGACCACCGTCCGGCAGTGCCAGTGCGCCGCCGTTTTGTACCTGTAGATAGTCTGGATTTTCAAATGCCGTCACTGCTGTAAAAACGTTCGTAAAGCACAGATAATTACCCGAAAGCCGGTTTAGTCCGTTTTCGATATAACTGCAAAGCCAGGACATATTAACCGCCGCAACATCCACTCCCAGTATTTTACAGGTAGGAACATCCAGCATCAAATGTTCATTCGTATTCTCGCTGAATGTCCCTGTTATTCCTGATGAAGTCTGTTTCATAAAAAGATTTCCCTTTTATAAATGTTTTTGATTGCTGCCATAACAATCCCACTACTTAACCGCAGTACTTTTGACAGAAAAAAACAAGCAGTAATCATTTAGTACTATATTGGATATTCTAACATGATTTTGTCACAAATTCAAGAAAAGAATAATTAACAATTGATAAAATCAAAAAGCACCCCCCTGCCGGAAAGTACCGACAGGAGAGTGCCTGGTTATGATTATTACCCTATCGCAAAATACAGGCTACAGATTAATACAACTTGGTACGCTTCATATAGCTGGTGTGCAGAATGTGGTGAGCCTTTTCGCTGCCGGGCTCACCCAGATATTCCACATAGGCTTTCTGAATTTCGGGGTTGTTATGGCTGCAACGCAAAGTCATAGCAGAATCCTCGTCATACAGAGCCTTTGCGCGCAGCGCACGCAGATCGGTAAAGTTACGGACACTTGCGGGCTGAGTGGGCTGACCGCCGCCGTTGACACAGCCACCGGGGCAAGCCATGACTTCGATAAAGTCATAGTGCTTCTCACCGGCGTTGATGGCATCCAGCAGCTTACCGGCATTGGCGGTACCGCTGGTGACAGCAACACGGACGGTAATACCGTTGATCTCGTAGGTGGCTTCCTTCAAGTCGGCAGTGCCGCGGACATCGTGGAACTCCAAAGCCTCGGGATCCTTACCGGTGAGGGATGCAACAGCGGTGCGCAGAGCGGCTTCCATAACGCCACCGGTAGCGCCGAAGATGTGGGCTGCACCGGAAGCAGTACCCATAATGCTGTCAAACTGCTCATCAGGCAGCTGAGCAAACTGGATACCGGCACGCTGAATCATACGACCCAGCTCACGGGTGGTCAGGGCGATGTCCACATCGGGGACGCCTGCAGCGTTCTGATCGGGGCGATAAACCTCGAACTTCTTTGCAGTACAGGGCATGATGGAGACCATGACGATATCCTTGGGGTCAATACCCATCTTCTCGGCATAGTAGGTCTTGGTCATGGCGCCGAACATCTGTTGCGGGCTCTTGCAGGTAGACAGGTTCTCAATGTACTCGGGATGGAAGGTCTCGCAGTACTTGATCCAACCGGGGCTGCAGGAGGTAATCATGGGCAGCTTTCCACCCTTGGTGAAACGCTCTAAGAACTCGTGAGCCTCTTCCATAATGGTCAGGTCGGCAGCCCAGTCGGTATCAAACACCTTGGCAAAGCCCAGTCGACGCAAAGCGGCAACCATCTTGCCCTCCACATTGGTGCCGATAGGCATATCAAAGCACTCGCCCAGGGTAGCGCGCACAGAGGGAGCCGTCTGGACAACCACATGCTTGGATGTATCATTCAAAGCAGCCCAGACCTTGTCGGTATCATCCTTTTCATACAAAGCACCGGTGGGGCAGACAGTGATGCACTGACCGCAGCTGATGCAGGTGGACTGACCCAGAGGAGCCTCAAAGGCACAACCGATGTGGGTATTGAAGCCGCGCTCGTTGGGACCGATACAGGCTACGCCCTGGTTCTTGGCACAGGCAGCAACACAACGGCGGCACAGAATGCACTTGTTGTTGTCGCGAACCATATGTGCAGCAGAATCATCGATGGCGAAGATCTCACGGTTGTTGCCGTACTTCTTGGTGTTGGAAACACCGTAGTCACGGCACAGCTTCTGCAGCTCGCAGTTGCCGCTGCGCACACAGGACAGGCAGTCCTGGTTGTGGGTGGACAAAACCAGCTCCAGGTTGGTACGGCGGGCGTCCTGCACCTTTTTAGAGTTGGTGCGCACTTCGGTACCGTCCTTTTCCAGCGGGAACACACAGGCGGGCACCAGACCGCGGGCACCGGTGGCTTCTACCATACAAATACGGCAGGCACCGATGGCGTTGATATTTTTCAGATAGCACAGAGTCGGGATCTCAATACCAATGGCATGGGCAGCTTCCAGAATGGTAGTACCCTTGGCCACCTGGGTCTCGACACCGTCAATTTTAACAGTAATCATATCCATTGTGACTCGTCTCCCCTTTCTTAGCCTTTGCTGATGGCGCCGAACTTACAGCCGTCCATACAGGCACCGCACTTGACACACTTGGTGGTATCGATCACCATAGAGGGCAGCTTGTGGCCGGGAGCGACATAGTCGGTCTTGGAAATAGCACCTGCGGGACAGTTCTTTGCGCACTTGCCGCAGCCGATGCACTTTTCTTTATCGATGCTGAAGTTCAGCAGAGCCTTGCACACGCCGGCAGGGCAGCGCTTGTTCTTGATATGCTCTACATACTCGTCGTAGAAGTAGTGCATGGTGGACAGAACTGGGTTGGGAGCGGTCTGGCCCAAGCCACACAGGCTGTTGGCCTTAATGAACTCTGCCAGCTCCTTAATGCGGTCCAGATCTTCCATCTCGCCGTTGCCGCTGGTAATCTTGTTCAGTAGCTCCAGCAGACGGCGGGTACCGATACGGCAGGGAGCACACTTGCCGCAGCTCTCGTCCACGGTAAACTCCAGGAAGAACTTGGCGATATCCACCATACATGTGTCTTCGTCCATAACAATCAAGCCGCCAGAGCCCATCATAGAGCCGATGGCAATCAGGTTGTCGTAGTCAATTGGGGTATCAATTAGGCTTGCAGGGATGCAGCCGCCGGAAGGACCGCCGGTCTGTGCAGCCTTGAACTTTTTGCCGTTGGGAATACCGCCGCCGATCTCCTCGATGATGGTACGCAGAGTGGTACCCATGGGGATCTCAACCAGACCGGTATTCTTAATTTTCCCGCCCAGAGCAAAGACCTTAGTACCCTTGCTCTTCTCGGTGCCCATAGAGGCAAACCACTCGGCGCCGTTCAGAATGATGCGGGGCACATTGGCGTATGTTTCGACATTGTTCAGAATGGTCGGGCTCTGGAACAAACCCTTGACAGCGGGGAACGGCGGACGGGGACGAGGCTCGCCACGGTGACCCTCGATAGAGGTCATCAGTGCGGTCTCTTCGCCGCATACGAAAGCACCTGCGCCCAGCTTGATGTCGATATCAAAGCTGAAATCGGTGCCGAAGATGTTTTTGCCCAGCAGGCCGTACTCACGTGCCTGACCGATGGCAACCTGCAGACGGTGCACGGCGATGGGGTACTCTGCACGGACATAGATAAAGCCGTGGTCAGCGCCGATGGCATAACCCGCAATGGCCATAGCCTCCAGCACAACATGCGGATCACCCTCCAGCACGGAACGGTCCATAAACGCGCCCGGGTCGCCCTCGTCAGCGTTGCAGCAGACATACTTCTGCACATTGCCGCGGTTGCCGGAAGCGAACTTCCACTTTAAACCGGTGGGAAAACCGCCGCCGCCACGGCCGCGCAGACCGGAATCCAGCATGGTTTGGATGACCTCATCGGGGGTCATGGTGGTCAGTGCCTTGCCCAGGGCCTGGTAACCGTCGTATGCAATGTACTCGTCGATATTTTCGGGATTGATGACACCGCAGTTACGCAGCGCGACACGAACCTGCTTTTTGTAGAAAGCGGTATCGTCCAGGCTCTTGACGGTGTTGTCAGCGTTGACGGTCTCCTCGTATAGCAGACGGGTGACCGGACGGCCTTTCAGCAAATGCTCACTGACGATTTCGGCAACGTCATCTTCGGTAATACGGCTATAGAAAGAGCCTTCTGGGTAGATAACAACGATGGGGCCCAATGCGCACAGACCAAAACAACCGGTACGGATGACCTTGACCTCATCCTGCAGACCGGCAGCCTCAATGTTGGCATTGAAAGCTGCTGCGACCTTGTCACTGCCGGAAGAGGTGCAGCCGGTACCGCCGCAGATCATTACATGACTTCTATACATCTGTTCTCCTCCTCCTTATTTATTCAGGGCGCCGATGGTATACTCAGTAACGACTTTGCCACCAGCCAGGTGCTCGGCAACCACACGGGCAGCCTTCTCGGCGTTCATCTTGACATAGGTAATTTTCTCTTTGCCCTCTTCGTGAATTTCAACGACGGGCTCGTACTGGCAGATGCCGATGCAGCCGGTCTGGGTAACCATAACGTTCTCCAGGCCCTTTGCAGCGACCTCCTCAGTAAACTTGTTCAGGACAGGGCGTGCGCCTGCTGCGATACCGCAGGTAGCCATGCCAACCACCACACGGATGGAAGCCTTGTCATCACGGGTGGTAACGGTCTGACGCATTTTATCACGGATCGCGGCCAGTTCTTCCAGGCTTTTCATAGCGTTTTCTCCTTTTGTTATTTTTAGTTTACACACCGGGAGTCCATTCCGAAGGAAAAAGTCCTTGTGTGTTTTCGTTAAGATACTGTTTTAAGAACAGCGCCACCTGCGGCTCGGCCAGGCTGACCTCGCCCAAAATGGCCCGCAGCTCTCTGGTATCCAGACAGAAGCTCTGCTCATCCACCTGTTGGGTGCAGATAAAATCTATATCCGGCGAGCACTGTATCAGTGACACGAAGGTATCGTTCAGCTGCCCCATTGGCGGCATATCAATGCAATCGGTTTGAAACCATGCCTTGACGGTGGTCCCTTTGCCCTGCTCGCTTTGTATGGAAAGGTCGCCCCCGGTCAGCTGCGCCGTCATACGAAACAGCGGCAACCCCAACCCAACCTTGCGCGTGGTACGAGTAGTGTAGAACGGGTCGGTCACGCCAGCCAGCACCTGCGGGCTCATACCGCAGCCGTTGTCGGTGATGGTGACCGTAAGGGTGTGGGGCGCTTTTTGCAGCGCCACCGATATTTCGATGACAGTTGCCCCCGCGCGAACGGAGTTTTGCGCCACATCAAGGATATTCAGAGAAAGCTCCTGCATGAGAATTAATACTTAGCGAGGATATCGTCCAGCATATCCGGGGTCAGACGGCCGTAGACATCATCATTGATGGTCATAACGGGAGCCAGACCGCAAGCGCCGATGCAACGGCAGGCATCCAGGCTGAACTTACCGTCAGAGGTGCATTCGCCGCTGCCGATGCCCAGCTTAGACTGCAGCTCCTCAAAGATCTTGCCGCTGCCCTTTACGTAGCAAGCGGTACCCAGGCAGACGGAAATCTTGTAGTCGCCCTTGGGGCACAGGGAAAACTGTGCATAGAAGGTGGAGATACCATACAGGTCCTCCAGGGGAACATTCATTCCCTCAGCGATCATACGCTGCACTTCAATGGGCAGGTAGCCATAGATCTCCTGTGCTTTCTGCAGTGCTGCAAGCTCAACATCATCACGACCCTGATGCTCCTGCATCCAGGCGCGCAGCTCAGCTTCCTGCTCTGCTGTGCCTTTGAAAGGCACGGTAGAAAACTTTCTCATAGCTTTTCCTCCATTTTTTTGTACGGGTTTTTGCAGACAATCCGCTACAAAACACCCGCCTTTGTTGTTTGCGAAAGGGTTTTGTTAGTTTTTTCACAGACACAACCAATTATAACATAGCTTTAGTTATAAATCCACTGTTTTTTGCATTTTAATGAATATTTTTCGTGTTTTTTCTGCAGCGAAAATTACCGGTATTTAGCCGGTCAGCCAGTTCTTCCGGTTATAGAACACAAAACGACTTCCCCCTATCTGAAGAAAGTCGTCGGAAGTATTCCTGTATTGCACAGGGTTTTGTCACAGAACGGTACGGTTATCCTCTCACGCCTTACAGCTGTGTAAGCAGCACGGCAGCAAAGGTCAGGGCACTGCCGATCAGTTCCATACCGGTCAGGTGCTGATGAAGCAGAATCGCGCCGGAAATAGCCGCAAAGACCGACTCCAAGCTCATCAGCAGCGAAGCCACCGCGGGCGGGGTGTTGCGCTGACCCACAATCTGCAAAGTAAAAGCGACGGCGCCGGAAAATATAGCGGCAAACAGCAGCGGCACAATGGCCTGCAGTAAGCCCTCCAAAGAGGGGTTCTCCCAGGTAAAGGCGATCAGGGTGGAAAGCACGCCGCTGACAGTAAACTGCACGCAGCAAAGCAGCATGGCGTTGGTGCGGTCTACATACCGGTCCACCATCATAATTTGCAGCGCGTAACAGAAAGCGCTGCCGATCAGGCACAGTTCCCCTCTGGTCAGGGCAAGGGCGCCACCGCCGCAAAGCAGATAGCTGCCTGCACAGGCAAGCACAACCGCAAGCCAGACCTTCATCGTGATCCTTTTCCCTGTAAAGATGCCAAGCAACGGTACAAAAATCATGTACAGTGCAGTCAAAAAACCGGATTTTCCGGCTGAGGTATCCACCAGAGCAATCTGCTGCAGGGAGGAAGCCGCAAACAGTGCCAGACCGCAAACTGCGCCTCCCCCAAACAGTGCCTTGCGGTCATAGCCGCAGGCAGGCTGCTTTTTGCCCATCAGCACCCAAGCGGGCAGCAGGACAACCGCGGTTATCAGGCCACGGGTCCCATTAAAGGTCATAGGCTGAACATATTCCATTGCCTTACTCTGGGCGACAAATGCCACGCCCCAGATCAGGGCAGCCAAAAACAGACAGCCTGCGGAAAGATATTCTTTTAAGGTATGAAGCCTGGAAAATGCTTTCTTTTTCATTTGGGTATGCGTATCCTTTGCTACGGTCTGAGGAAAAATCTCGATAATAAGCGCCCGCTCCTGCAGGACAAAACGGTGGCCGGCTTATTCCACACCGGTCAGCTTGCCCAGATTGACCCGGGTATCGTGCAAATCCCGTGCCTTTTTTGCAAGGCCATCCTCCGCCTGGCGCAGCACGCCCTCACAGTATTCCTTAGCCTGACGGCGAAGCTCCTTGGTCTGCTGGGCAGCCGCGCTCAGCTGTTCGGCAGCGCGAGCTTCGCTGGCCTTGACAACCTCGGATTCGCTCACCAGCATCTCGGCGCGATCCTGTGCCCGCCTGACAATGGCGTCCGCCTCTTTGCGCGCGTTCTCAATAATCTCAGTGCGATCCTTGACAATAGCCTTGGCCTGACGTACTTCCTCCGGCAGGCTGAGCTTGATTTCGCTCATCAGGTCACGAATATGTTCCACATCCACCAGCCGCTTGCCACCGGAAAAAGGCAGTCCGGTGGAATCCACTAAGGTCTCGTCCATCTCGTTCAGAATCTGATCAATGCTCATGGTGTTCTCCTCTTCTTTCTCTCATGTTGCAAGGTCGGGATAACGGCTGCCCGGCCTTATTGTTTCTGTTGCATTGTGAGAATTAGTTTTGCTGTAGAAATTGCCTTACCAGCAGGGCACAGGCGGCGGGGATGATGCCCTCAGTGGACTGTCCGTACCGCAGCATCTCCCTGGCAACGGTGCTGCTGACCCAGCTGACCGCCGGGGCGGCAGCCAAATAAACGCTTTCCAGTCCCGGGCAAAGCCGGCTGTTGACCTGGGCGATAGGGGCCTCGTACTCAAAATCCGCACCGGTACGCAGCCCTTTGACCAAGACTGTTGCGCCCATCCGCCGGGCAACATCCGCCACCAGCTCCGGCGTGGATACCACCTGTACATTAACAAGACCGGCACAGGCAGCCTGCAACAAAGCGACCCGCTGCTGCGGGGTAAAAAAGCCCCTTTTAGCAGAATTGACCGAAACCAGCACCACCACTTGATCAAACAGGGCGGCGGCGCGAGTGATGATATCCATATGACCCACGGTAACCGGGTCAAAGCTACCTGGGCAGATTGCTGTTTTCATCCTGTCATGCACTCCTATCCCCAAAGGGAGATTTTACAGGTCGGGTTCAACCGTACCGGGTCATTCCTCCGCCTTTTGATATTTAGTCACCTTGACAGTACCGTAACGATACTGCTTTACCTGGGTAAGACCTTCCACCTGCAGGGGCAGCTCTGCCTCCGGCTCGCTTTCACACAGAACAAGGCCACCCGGCGCAGTATGGGCGGCAACCGCAGGCAACAACGCCTGCAGGGTACCGTAGCGATAAGGCGGATCCAAAAACACAATATCAAAAGCTTCTTTATTACCTGCCAAAAAGCTTTCGGCAGTCATGTTCACAATACGGCTTTGCTTATATAGGCCGCAATCCCGGGCATTTTGGGTGACCACCTGCACCGCCGCAGGGTTCCGGTCCACAAACACGGCAAAGGCGGCCTCGCGGCTGAGAGCCTCCAGCCCCATCTGTCCACTTCCTGCGAACAAATCCAATACCTTAGCGCCTGGCACTACAAACTGAACAGAGGAGAAAATTCCCTCCTTCACTCGCTCCAGGGTGGGGCGGGTCTCCTCTCCCTCCAAGGTCTGCAGCTTATGCCCCCGTGCCATACCGGCAATTATTCTCATCATATTGGTTATCCCTTTCCGGAAGGAAGAAGAGCTGGGGCCTTCTTCCCTCTGAACATACAGATATTGTTATCCTTATTTCACATTTTATTAATATATCTTTTCCGATGGATTTTGTCAAGCAATATCGCAAAAGCAAGAAACGGCAAGAGTTTGCGGACAACTCTTGTCGTTTCTTGCTTTTTATATAGGAGAAGAAAATGAGAAGAAATCAAATTTCAAGTAGCCGGTGCTCCCGCTTGGGCGTTCACTCTGTCCTCGCTTCGCTATCAATGCTACATGCACTATTATACACATTTTTCCACACTCTGTCATCGCATATCGTCCGAAATACATTGCAGATTTTCCCTCGTTGAAGTAAAGGAAAAGAGGCGAGAAAAATAATGTCCGAAAACAAAAAAGGAACCAGCTTTAAAACAGAAATTCCGACAGAAATTCTGATGCGAACAGCTCATAAAACGATTTATCTCTTTATGCGGACACATCAGGCAAACCAATCCGTCAAACCGTATCGCTCTGCACCCGGGTCACCTAAGTTACCGCCATCTGTTCTATTTCAAAAAATAACGCAGATTGTTTACAGCAAAAATCCACTGAGACGATTCTCCTCTGACACGAATAATTTACTGCATCGACGGATTTGACAACCGGTTCACTGTTTTATTTTTGCTGCCGCTGCGCACCGTCCCCATGAAAATAGACATATACTGCCTTTGCCGCCGGAGTGCTTACCCCTTTGACCGCAGCAAGCTGTTCTGCCGTAGCTCCGCTGACAGCGGCGACCGTTTTAAACGTGCCAAGCAAAGCCTTTGCAGTGGCATCCCCCACACCGGGTATCCGGGTCAGTGTGGAGGAAAAGCTCTTCTTTTTTGCCTGCTGCCGCTGGTAGGTGATGGCAAACCGGTGGACCTCATCCTGTACCGAGGTGATAAAAGCAAATACCATCTGGCTGCGGTGGATATCAAGCTCACCCTGAGGCGATACCAATGCGCGGGTGCGGTGATGGCTATCCTTAACCATGCCAAAGACTGGCACATCGACAAAAGGAGTACCCTGCAACACTGACTGCACTGCGGAAAGCTGACCGGCACCGCCATCCAACAAAATCAGATCCGGGCGAACGGCAAACTGATTGACCGGCGCAGCAGTCTCTTCTTCGGGCTGGGAATCCGATTCATCCGGCTGTGACACATCATCGGCCTTCTCCGCCAGGGCATTGCGGGTGGTGTATTCATCCACCCTGCGGGTCAGAGTCTCTGCCATACTGGCGTAATCGTCCGTGCCGGTCACTGTCTGCATCTTAAACCGTCGGTAACCGGAACGGTAGGGTTTGCCCCCCCGAAAAACCACCATGCCCGCCACGCTGGTGCCGTCGCCCCAGTTGGAAATATCATAGCTTTCTATCACCTGCGGCGCTGCAGATAGACCCAGCATACCTGCCAGCTCCTCCAGCACCCGCTCCTCCCTGCCGGTACGACCCTGCTCTCGGGCAAGACGGTCCATGGCATTGGTATAGGCCATCTGAACCAGACGCAGCGGATCGCCCCTTTGCGGCACAAAAATACGCACCCTGGTACCCCGCACCTGTCCCAGCAGCTGCTCTAAATCGGTTGCGTCCTCCGGCAAAACATCCACGGCGATCAAGGGCGGGACTGCCTCGTAGCCGGTCTGGTCGGCATGAGCCTCCACCCCTTCAGTCAGGTAATACCGAGGGTAAAACTGCTCCCGTACCGCAGCATCATCGGTGGTATCACGAAAAAGATACTCCTGTTTGTCCACCAGACGGCCGTCACGAAACCGCAGCACGGCAACGCACACTGCCGAAGCGCTGCGGGCAATGGCGACGACATCCTGACTGCCGATTTTGCTGGTGACCACATTCTGCCCGGCAGAAACCTTTTCGATAGCGGTCATCTGATCCCGATAACGGGCGGCTGCCTCAAAATCCAGCCGTTCACTTGCTTGCAGCATCTTATCCTTTAAAACGCTCTGTATCTCATTCTTGCCAAGCCGGATCATCCGCTCGGCATCCTGCACACGTTGCAAATATTCCTCGTGGCCGATTTTACCGCTGCAAACGGCGCAGCAACGACCGATATGGGCGTTCAGACATGGACGGCCTTTGCGGATTTCCTGTGGAAAACGCCGAGTACATGTGGGCAGTCCAAAGGAGGTGACTGCCGTTTCCACAAGCCGGTTCACTGCCAAATGGGAGGTATAGGGTCCAATGTAGGTCGCGTCATCCTCTGTCTTTTGCAGAACTGCAGTGATGCGAGGATACGGCTCTTTACTGATACGGATATAACTATAGCCCTTATCGTCCTTCAGCAGAATATTGTACTTAGGCTTATGCAGCTTGATCTGGCTGCACTCCAACACCAGCGCCTCAAACTCACTTTGGGTGACAATGACCTCAAAGCTGAATGCATGCAGGATCATCTGGGTAACCTTGGCATCATGGGGAACCCCCTCGCGAAAATACTGAGATACCCGGGTACGCAGCCGCTTTGCCTTGCCGATATATATGATTTCATCCGCCTTGTTACGAATGATATAGACGCCCGGCAGCAAGGGCAGGTTCCATGCCTTTTCGAACAACTCTTGCTTGGTCAACAGTACGCGCCCCCTCGCTGTAAAAATTATCTTATAATATTATAGTACAAAAAAAGCAGAAAAAACAAGAGGCCACACGCGAAGCCAACCTATGCAAAAATCCGTGTAAAATGCCCAACCACGAACGAGCAAAACGGCATAGCTTGCAACCGGCTGAGTAGAGTATTCACTAAAAAACTGCCCCACCGGAACCGGCAGGGCAGTCTGGAATAAAGCGATCTATGGTAAATCAGTCAGCAAAACCGGAATTGACCAGTTTGACCAAACCCTCAACGGCCTGCTGCTCATCTGCACCGTCAGCAATAATACGGATGGTGGTACCCCCGACAATACCCAAGGACAAAACGCCCAGCAAGCTCTTGGCGTTGACACGGCGCTCTTCTTTTTCTACCCAAATGAAAGATTTAAACTCGTTAGCCTTCTGAATAAAGAAGGTAGCGGGACGGGCATGCAAACCAACCTGATTTTCAACGGTTACTTCTTTTACAAACATAGTGACAACACTCCTAATTTCATATGTCGTTGAGCGTTTGGCAGATACATTCTGCCTTTGCACACCATAACTATAACCCAATTTATGCCGTTAGTCAACGCATTTTTTAACATTTGTCGCAAATTCTCAAAAATGACAGCTTTGCCCTGCCAAAACCGGTAATTATTCTGCTATTTGCATAAATAGTTTTGAACAAACTGTACAAGATATACAGCAGTTATCCACATTTTTTCAACCATACAAAAAGCAGCAACCATACTAACCGGTCATTTGGTCTGCTTTTCCTGATATTTCTGCCACAGATCCGGGCGGCGTTCCCGGGTTCGCTGCTCACTTTGTTCCTTTTGCCATGCCACAATATTTGCGTGGTGCCCGCTTAGCAGCACATCGGGCACCGAACGGCCCTCCCAGGTTTCCGGACGGGTGTACTGGGGGTATTCCAACAGACCGCTATAGTAGCTTTCTCCCTCGTAACCCTCCGGCTCGCTCAGAACACCGGGTTGCAAGCGTGCCACACTGTCTGCCACCACCAGTGCCCCCAGCTCACCGCCTGTGATGACATAGTCGCCAATGGAGATTTCTTCATCCGCAAGGGCATCTATGACCCGCTGGTCAATGCCCTCATAATGTCCGCAAACCAGGGTCAGACAGGGCAGCTTTGCCAACTGCTTGGCTTTTTCCTGGGTATAAGGTACGCCGGTCGCGGTCAAAAAAACGGTATGGGGCTTATATTCCCCTACAAAGGGCTCCAACGGCTGGCTGCCTGGGGTTAGGGGCAGCACCCCGTTTCCGGACGATCCTTCCTTTTGCGCGGAAAGCGCCGTCTCATCAGCGGTGACCGGCGCGACACCGGCGGCATCCGCAGCCGCCTTCAAGGCTCGCATCCTGCAAAAATAAGCCTGTTGACGGCGATTGATCTCCGCCACACAGTCCGCTATGGGCTGGGCCTGCATCAGCATACCGCAGCCGCCGCCGTAGGGGTAATCGTCCACCCGGCGTTGCTTACTGACGGTGTAGTCACGGATATTGTGAGTCCACAGATCCACATAACCTTTACGGCGACCCTTGCCGATAATACTTTCATTTAAGAAGGCTTCGCACATATCAGGAAACAAGGTCGCAATATCAATCCGCATCGGTAAACATCCCCTCGATCGGTTTAACAGTTATTTTTCCTGCCTCCACGTCCACACTTCCCATAAATTCCTCAACAGCGGGAAAAAACACCTGATTTCCCTCCGGGGTGGCAACGGTGTAAATATCACAGTTGGCCGGATGCGTCACATCCGTCACCTTGCCGTAGCATTGGCCAGTGACGTCATCGAATACCTGACAACCTATGATATCCTGCACAAAGTGGCGGCCCTTTGCCAGTGGAATGGATTTTCTATCGGCGTATAGTAGCTTGCCCACCAGCCTACGACCGGCCTCCACTGTATCCGTTCCCTCTAAACGCACCACCGGCATATTGCCTGTCAACTTGACGCCCAGTACCTTGACCGGTTTTATTCCGGCGCCGTCCCAAAACAGCTGTTTAAAACGGCGGAACACCGCCGGGTCGTCCACCCAAGGATAAATCTTGACCTCACCGATCACTCCATGGGTGGTGACAATCTCACCCACCTCTAAATATTGTTTTAACATAATTTGAAGGATTCCTTTCCCTATTAACAACTCTCGCCCGTTTTGTTTGCATATTGAGGCCCATTCCGTTTTTTCAAAATGGCCACTACTGCGTAGTAGCACAATTGATCAACCTCTACAGGTGCAATAGCGGGAAGGTCAGCACCACAGTGGTCCCCTGCCCCGCGCCTTTGCTTTGCATCGTAAGGCTGCCGCCGTGCCCCCGCATAATTTCATCCACCACCGCAAGGCCGATACCGCTTCCGCGCACAGCTCCCTTGCCTTTATAGAATTTCTTTTTGACCATCTCCAGTTCGGCGGGGTCAATACCTTGGCCCTCATCCCGGATGCGAACCGTCAGCAATTCCTCCTGCCGGGCAATATCCACCGTAACGGTGCCACCTCGAGGAGAATATTTCAGCGCATTATCCAGCACATTGATAAAAACCTGGCGCAATCTGCCCGAGTCACCGTCCACGCTGAGCAGCTCCTGTGGCTCGGTATAGACTATCCGAACCTCCTGCTTCAGAGCACGCTGCTCCACCATCAATACAGCATCTGCAAGCTCAGCTGCCAGGTCCAGCGGCTGCCGATCCAGGCGCAGGCCTTTGGATTGCATACGGGAAAAATCCAGTAGTTCCTCCACCATACCGTTCAGCCGGTCAGCCTCGGCAGCGACAATACGCATACCGTGGATATAATTAGGGTTGTGGGTATCATCGATCCGCTGCAGAGTCTCGATCCAACCCTTGATGGAGGTAAGCGGGGTACGCAGTTCATGTGAGACGGAGGAGATAAACTCATTTTTCATCTGTTCGGTCTCACTCAGATCCTCCGCCATTCGGTTGATGGTATCGCATAACCTGCCGATCTCATCGTTGTGCTTTTTTTCCAGACGGATATCAAAGTTACCCCGGGCGATACGGTTGGCGGTGTTTTCCACCTGTGCAAGGGGGCGGACAATACTTTTCACATAATAAAGGCCGGTAAAAAGCACCAGTGCAAAGCAGATGAGCACTGCCGTTCCGGATAAAAGCAGGATCTGCATGATATAGCTGCGTATGCCGGTCATGCTGGTGACCAACCGGACAGCACGCACCTGCTGCAACGGCGCGGTAAGCCGCATTGTGCAGGTAAGCAGATATTCCCCTCCGTTGCCCAGCTGCTGCATAGATTCCCCCATGCCGCTTTCGGAGGTGATTGCATCGTAAAAATCCGTTTCGGAAAGCTGGGCGCTGACCGGAATAGAAAGCAACGCCTCCTCCGCTTTCACACCCATCTGCTGCACAAGGTTCAGCCGGTGCAGTTCACTGTCACTGACCGTGGCCAAATTGTGGGAGGCGGCATAGACCTGACCCTCTCCATCCAACAGCTGCAGCACATAGTCCGTATCCGGCTGAGAAGCGTACTCCTGAACCAGGGTACGCAGCAGTGTATCCCGCTGCCAGGCGGTGCCATCGGCTACCGTACTGAACCGGGCGTTAAGCATTACCAGTTCGCTGCGCAGGGTCTGACGCGCAACCGTCAGCGAGCTGTTGATGGCATACAGCATTAAAAATGCCTCAACAACCAGCAAAAAACCTGCCATAACCAACAGATTTCCCCGTACCCAACGGTTGGAAAGGCCGGTGCGGTTGACAAATCGCCGGGCCTTTTGCCTGGTCGACTCGTTTTCCGGTTGTTCTATGCCGCGGGAAAAGGTAACAGCGGACCGGGCGGACAGTATGTTTTTTGGAGGATGTATTTGCGGATTACCCATCCTTTTGCGCTGCAGCTTTCGGTCAGTAATCCGATTCACTTTCATCTGCCTGCCGGAACCGGTTTGTTTCTTTCTGCTCATTCTGTCCAACGGTAGCCAAAGCCCCACACGGTCAGAATATGCTCCGGATTGCCGGGCACATCCTCTACCTTCATACGCAGACGGCGGATATTGACATCCACGATCTTTTCATCTCCGCAGTAATTTTTACCCCAGACTGCCTCCAGAATTTCATTCCGTTTCAGGGCGGAACCGGCATTTCGGACAAACAGTTCCATGATCTGATACTCCACCTGAGTCAGTTCTACGGGGCGACCGTCCTTGTACAACATACGGCTGCGCTCATCCAACACAAACCTACCGGAGATTACGGAGTCCTTGTCGGCAACGGGTGCGGCAACCTTTCCCGGATTACCTCCACCCACCCGGCGGCACAGCGCTTCAATACGTGCCAGCAGCTCGGAAACGCCGAAGGGTTTTGTCATGTAGTCATCTGCGCCAATCGCCAAACCGCTGACCTTGTCTGCCTCCTGAGATTTAGCACTGAGCATAATGATACCCATACGGCTGTCGTTTTTTCGCAGCTGCTCGCACAGGGAATATCCGTTCATTCCGGGCAGCATAATATCCAAAACCGCAATATCAAACTTGGGCTGAGCAGCTTTGGCCAACTCCAAACCCCGCTCAGCAGTTTCGGCGGGAGCCACTGCGTAACCGGCCATCTGCAAATTCAGGGTAATCATTTCGCGAATGGAGGTTTCATCCTCTACAACCAGTACTTTTCTCATCTGTCCGTTCCTTTCCGTCTGTTATTTATGAACGTTCCCTCTATCAGGAAAACAGCAGTCTGGATTGCTGCAAAATCTGCTGGTAATCCTCCTCCGGCAGCTCTTCCACCGCCTGCAGATACATCACCTGCTCCCCCAGAGTCAGAGCGGCATACCATTCACCCTCTCCGGGCATCTCCGCGCCCAGGGTAGTCAGGGTAAAGTTCAGCAACAGCGCACTGTCGCTGAGCTGGCGCACCGACCATGTGTCAGTATCCTCCTGCTGCAGATAAATTCTACCATACCAGTGGGATGGAAAGCACAGGTAAAAGAAGCATTGTCGATCTACCACGCCAAAGCTGTGTAATGTTTCTCCATCCCGATCAATACCGTACCAAAACACCGTGTAGACCGCCCCGTTCCCCGCAGTTGAGACCACTCCCTGCCTGGGTATTTCACTATTGCCGTCACTGTCGATATCCTGCACGCACAGTCCCGACAGCTCCCGTGAGGAAAAGTTCGGGATATTGGTATTGGCAGAGGTATAGCACCGGGCAAACCGGTCACCGGTATAGCGTACCGCATCCGACATCTCTTTCCCTCGGCTGTCTGTAAAATCAAACATCAAAATCCGGTCGCCATCATCAAGAGTGTTCAACACCATCCGGTGGCAGCTGCGTAAACGGGGGTCTAAGGTGGATACACTAACCTCATGCAGCTTTCTCTCGCTCTTCACTGCACCGTCATACAACCGCAGCTGCAAAATGCCGTAATCGGCACTTTCATGCACCTCTGCCAGCTGCTGATAGCCATTTCCCAAAAAATCCCCGGCTACCCAACATTGAGTCTGCAGCTGTTCCCGTAAAAACAGTCCCCATTTTTCCAGACAATAGAACGCGAGGGTACAGGTCTGCCCCTCCCCGTCCGGGTACTCCAGTACCATGCGGGCATCCTGATCTGAAAAACGGACCACCGTAGGCTGGTATACCTGGCCGCCCAGGCCCTCCAGATCTTTTTGCAGCAGCCTCCACTCTCCGTTAGCAAGCAGAGAAAAAACCGCCAGAAACACATTGCTGCTGATGCCCTTTCGCAAGTACGTCACCAGCAGTTCTTCCGTTCCGTCGGCGTCAATATCATACAGAGTAAAAGGGGAAGAGCTTTGTTCCTGACGGGTTATGGGATAGTAAAGCTGGGCGGTCTCACCCAAAAATTCAGTCACCTGACGGTTGTCCAGTGGCTGCACCGATATCGGTAACTGCAAAAGCTCTTTCTGAGAAAAAAGGCCAGTGGCGTCTGTGCACCCGCATAGCAGCAAAAGGCAGAGCGCTGCCGCAATACACCGTAATAAGTGCCTGCTCATACCCCACTCCTTCCCCTGTACCTCACTCAGATGTCTGACAAATACATTTTCCTTTTCTGACAAAACATTCACAGGATAGAATAACCAAATATACTTTTTCCCATTATAACATAAGGAAAGCCAAAAAACAACCTTACAGCACCTCAAAAACATTTTTGTGATAGCGCAACAGCCCGTCGGCCTTCATACGAGATAGCTCTTTGGATAGGGCGCTGCGATCCAAATTCAGATAATCAGCCATCTGCTGCCGGTCGAAGGGCAACACCAGCCTGCCGCAACCCTGGCGGGCAACCTCTCGGGAAAGGTAGCTCATGACCCGTCCCCGCACTGACTTAGGGGAGGAATCCAGCATCCGTTCAGAAAGGGCAATATTTTTACGGCTGGAGAGCAACAACATATTTTTAATCAGCTGTACATGTCCTTCACATACCCTGCAGCAGGGGTTCATCAGCTTTTCGGTTTTCAGCATCAACACACGGCAATCCTCGTTAGCCACCACATCCACCAACAGCGGACAGTCGCCCAACAGGGTATAGCTTTCCGCAAAAAGAGCGCCTTCCTCGGCTATGCCAATCAAACTGCGATTGCCCCACAGGTCATTATTTTCCAGACGGACACTGCCGGTAAGCACCACACCCACTTCTTGCAACAGGGTACCGTTTACAAACAGCAATTGTCCTTTTTTGCCATTGAGCACCCTGTTTTGAAAGCAGTCCAGCATCTTTTGTACTTCTTTTGGAGAAATATGAGCAAACAGCGGAATCTCTGTACAATCCGACCGGTCATTCACGGCAAAGCACTACCTTCCAATTTTTATATTTCGTGGTTATAGCAACATACTTTCTTTTACTATTGTACTATACTATCCTCAAAAAAGCAAGGGCACATAGCTTAAACCCTGCTGTAAAGGAGAAGCGAGATTATGAACATTTCAGAGGATATTGTCTATGTAGGCGTAAGCGACCGCAAGATTGATCTTTTTGAGGGCCAGTACACCGTGCCCAATGGCATGTGCTACAACAGCTACCTGATTTTGGATGAAAAGGTCGCGGTAATGGATACGGTTGACCGCAATTTCACCCATGAATGGCTGGATAATTTGGAAAACGCCTTGGGCGGCAGAAAGCCGGATTACCTGGTGGTACAGCATATGGAGCCGGACCATTCCGCCAACATTGTCAATTTTATGCGCAACTACCCGGAGGCGGCCATTGTAAGCAGTGCCAAGGCCTTTGGTATGATGGCCAACTTCTTCGGCACGGATTTTGCCGGACGCAGCATCACAGTTGCCGAGGGCAGCACCCTGCCTTTGGGCCGACACACCCTTCATTTTGTTGCCGCCCCCATGGTACACTGGCCGGAGGTCATGGTCACCTATGACGATGCCGATAAGGTGCTGTTCAGTGCAGACGGCTTTGGCAAATTCGGCGCCATGGATGCCAGAGAGGAGTGGGCAGATGAGGCCCGCCGCTACTATATCGGCATAGTGGGCAAATATGGCGCCCAGGTTCAAGCCCTGCTGAAAAAAGCCGCCACCCTGGATATTGCCGTTATCTGTCCCCTGCACGGCCCGGTGCTAACCGAAAACCTGAGCTACTACCTGAACCTTTACAATGTTTGGAGCAGCTACGCTGTGGAAGAGGACGGCATTGCCATCGCCTACACCTCGGTTTACGGCAACACGAAAAAAGCTATCGAAGCCCTGGTGGAAAAGCTGAAGGCCAAGGGCAGTCCCAAAGTCGTGGTATATGACCTTGCCCGGTGCGATATGGCAGCTGCCGTAGCAGATGCCTTCCGTTACGCCAAGCTGGTGTTGGCCACCACCACCTACAACGCCGATATTTTCCCCTATATGCGAACGTTTATCCATAAACTGACCGAGCGCAGCTACAAAAACCGCACTGTTGCGCTGATAGAAAACGGCAGCTGGGCACCTCAGGCCGCCCGCACCATGCATGCCCTGCTGGAGGAGGCTAAGGGGCTGACCTTTACCGAAACATCTGTCAAAATCATGAGTGCCTTAAATGAGGACAGCAGCGCCCAGCTGGAGGCCATGGCCGACGAGTTGTGCCGTGACTATATGGCACGCAAGAATGAAACTGCCAACAAAAACGATCTGACCGCCCTGTTTAAAATCGGTTACGGGTTGTATGTGGTAACCAGCAACGACGGCAAAAAAGATAACGGCCTAATCGTCAACACTGTCACCCAGGTGACCAACGCCCCCAATCGGGTGGCCGTCACCATCAACAAGCAAAATTATTCTCATCATATCATTCAACAGACCGGCGTCATGAATATCAACTGCCTGTCGGTAGAGGCCCCCTTTGCCGTGTTTGAGGCCTTTGGCTTCTGCAGCGGACGCAATGTGGATAAATTTGCGAATTGCAGCCCCTTGCGCAGCGACAACGGTCTGGTCTTTTTACCCCGCTATATTAACAGCTTTATGTCTTTAAAGGTAGAGCAGTATGTGGATCTGGACACCCACGGTATGTTTATCTGCTCCGTCACCGAGGCTCGGGTAATCTCGGACAAGGAGACCATGACATACACCTATTATCAGGAAAATGTCAAGCCAAAGCCCGAAACCGATGGTAAAAAAGGCTATTTCTGCAAGGTGTGCGGATATGTGTACGAAGGGGACGAGCTGCCGGAGGATTTTGTCTGCCCGCTGTGTAAGCACGGGGCAGCCGATTTTGAGTTGATTTCATAACAATTATGCCTTATCAGGGTATACCGCGATCGGTGCGCCTTTGCGTATTTCACTTTTTTCAACGGAGGGTGAATCCGATGTCAGAATTGTTATCTCAACCCTGGACGCCCATTGCGCTGATAGCGATTATTGTGGTGACTTTCAGTGTTATCAAGGCGATAAAGAAAAAATAACTGCCGTTTGTTTCATGTGCCATACCGGCGATAAAGCGCCAATCAAATCTGATCCGACTGAAAATGCCTTCCCCGAAAAAAGGGAAGGCATTTTCATATGGGTATATCAAACAAACCAATCAGGCAGCTTGTGTTTTTTTATGGATGTTTGCCGGAACCTTTTCCACCGCAAACCGTTCCAACAGGTCGATGCCCCTACGCCTATTGATATTCTCGCCGCTTATTCCAGCCCTTCCGGTTCAAAGCAGGGCATATACTGCAACTTAAAGGCTTTGATCCGGTGCAGCCGGTCTATTATTGCCTTGACTTCAGCATCCTCTATCACGCCTTCGCGGATATACCGATCCAGTACGGCGTAGGTAAAACCCAGGTTCTCCTCATCTGTCTTGCCGCACAAGCCGTCAATTGGCACCTTGTCCACCAACACAGCGGGTAGACCCAGCATCCGACCAATCTGTTTCATCTCTGCCACAGTCAGGCGAGAACAGGGGCTGAAATCCCCTGCACTGTCGCCGTACCGGGTAGAATAACCAACCCAATCCTCCGACAGGTTACAGGTATTTGCCACCCGCCCGTTATGAGACTGCGCTACCGCGTACAGAGTGGACATTCGTATACGCGGGGGCAGATTGTTAACAGTCTGAGTCGAGGGGGCAAAGGGCAGGCTGTGCAGTACCCCTTCCACGGCTTCTTTGACATTGATTATGTAATGACGGATACCCAGATGCTGAACCAACAGCTTTGCCATATCAATATCCGCCTGCTCCCCGCAGGGCATCAATACACCGATCACGCGATCCACACCCAGTGCCTCAACGCACAGAGCAGCTACAATACTGCTGTCCTTGCCGCCGGAAATGCCCACCACCGCATTACAATCCGGGCCGTTTTGCTCAAAAAAACGGCGGATCCATGCTACACACTCGTTTTTGATTTTTTCTGAATTAAAAGAATACATTGCTTCTTCCTCCTGCATCAATCATCCATGCTTTTTGTTCGCAACAGCCGGCAGGTACAGTCGGTTGCGCTTTTATCATAGCACAATACCCTATTAAGTGCAATAAAAAGTTGCCGAGGAATTCTCCGCTTAACAATTAAACAATTGTCATATTGCGCGTCTTTTACTCCCTTGTCAAAGAATACTCTTTTCTTTTTTCACACCTTGTGCTAAACTGGTAACCGTTGGATTTTGATTAGTATATGTGTAAAGAGAAAAGGAGAAACTCATGCAGCCATCTGATGTTTTTTTCACTGACTTTCGAGCAAAGCCCGGCTATAACCTGTTGCAAAAGCTGCAAAAGCTGATGTATGCCGCAGGTATCGCAAACATCGATTTTGAAAAGAAATTTGTCGCCATCAAGATTCATTTCGGCGAGCCGGGCAACCTGAGTTTTCTGCGTCCCAACTACGCAAAGGCGGTTGCCGATGTGGTCAAGCAGCTGGGCGGCATCCCTTTTTTAACCGATTGCAATACCCTGTATGTCGGACGGCGTAAGAATGCTTTGGAGCATATGGACGCCGCCATGGAAAACGGCTTTTCTCCCCTTTCCACCGGCTGCCAGATCATCATCGGTGACGGCTTAAAGGGAACCGACGATGTGGAGGTTCCCATTGTGGGCGGTGAATACCTGCACTCCGCCTATATCGGTCGCGCCGTGATGGATGCGGACATCTTTATCAGCTTAAATCACTTTAAGGGTCACGAATGCACCGGTTTCGGCGGCGCATTGAAAAACATCGGCATGGGCTGCGGTAGCCGCGCCGGAAAGATGGCCCAGCACAACAGCGGCAAGCCGACGGTGAACCGCGAGTCCTGCCGTGGCTGCGGAACCTGTGCAAAAGAGTGCGGTCAGTCAGCCATTACCCTCACGGACAAGAAGGCCGTCATCGACCACGCCAAATGCGCTGGCTGCGGTCGCTGCATCGGCCGATGCAACTTTGACGCCATTTACAACCCCAACGGCTCCGCTAATAATGAATTGAACTGCAAAATTGCCGAGTACGCCAAGGCCGTAGTGGACGGTCGCCCCAACTTTCACATCAACCTGGTGATGGATATCTCCCCCAACTGCGACTGTCACACCGAAAATGACGCACCTATTCTGCCGGATGTGGGTATGTTCGCCAGCTTTGACCCGGTGGCGCTGGATATGGCCTGTGCGGACGCCTGCAACAAGACAAATCCCCTGCCGAACAGTCAGCTAAGCGATCTGATCGCCGCCCCCGACTTTACCGATCGCAGGGACAACTTTAACAACAGCGCCCCTACCACCAACTGGAGAAGTGGCTTGGAGCATGGCGAAAAAATAGGACTGGGCAGCTGCAGCTACACTCTGCACAAGATTCGGTAAAGACCGCTGACAGCCTGTTTCCCACCTACTTATCCCCTTTCATCCCGGCGGATGTGTCTTTGCAGAAAAGACACATCCGCTTTTTCTTGCGATATATACTGCATAAATATCCGTCAACTATTCTTTTTTTGCAAACGTCTTTTGATGAATACAAAAAAAGAATTGACAGGTGCAAAATATTATGCTAAAATATAGCACATCAACCAAAGATGCTTTCAGGAGAAGGACAGTTTGTCTGTAACTGGAGGCGGAGGTAACTCTGGAGAATCTCATTCAGTTGAGTGCCGAAGGTGCAAGGCTGCCGCTGCGCAGCTGAATCTCTCAGGCAAACAGACAGAGGCGCAGATTAATCATTTGTGTACTGCCGACGAAAACTGATTCTTACAGAGCTGCCGAATCAAAATTCCGGCAGCTTTTTTGTTGCCAAGTGTAAGGAGAAAGTATTATGAGCCTATTGGAAATTGTACAGAAAATCAACTTTTATCTGTCCGACTACCTGCTGATTATCCTGCTGGTGGGCGGTGGTCTGCTGTTTAGTATCCGCACCCGTTTTGTGCAGGTGCGCTGCTTTGGCGAAGGGTTGCGTCAGGTGTTCGGCAACTTTACCATGAACGGAAAAAAAGAAAAGGGCGGTCTGACCAGTCTGCAAGCCCTGACCACCGCTGTAGCCGCACAGGTTGGTACCGGTAACATCGTCGGTGCCTGCGGTGCGATCCTGATCGGTGGCCCCGGCGCCATCTTTTGGATGTGGCTGATTGCTTTCCTGGGCATGGCAACCATCTACGCTGAGGCTGTTCTTGCTCAGAAAACCCGTGAGACCCAGGAGGACGGCAGTGTCATCGGCGGCCCTGTATACTATATCCGCACCGCCTTCAAGGGTAAGTTCGGTAAGTTTTTGGCCGGTTTCTTTGCCGTAGCCGCCGTTTTGGCTCTGGGCTTTATGGGCGCTATGGTACAGTCCAACTCCATTGCCGAAACCTGCAACACCGCTTTCGGTATTCCCGGTTGGGTAATGGGTGTTGTCATTGCCGCTGTTGCCGCAATCATTTTCCTGGGCGGTGTGCAGCGCATTGCCAGCGTCACCGAAAAGCTGGTGCCTATAATGGCTGTTCTTTATCTGCTGGGAGGCCTTGTCGTACTTGCCTGCCGTATCCGATATATTCCAGAGACCCTCGGCATGATTTTCCGCTACGCGTTCCAGCCGCAGGCACTGATCGGCGGCAGCATGGGTATGGCTCTAAAGACTGCAATCAGCCAGGGTGTCAAGCGTGGCCTTTTCTCTAACGAGGCCGGTATGGGCTCTACCCCCCATGCGCATGCTTTGGCACTGAACACCACTCCCCATAAGCAGGGCGTCACCGCTATGATCGGTGTGTTTATTGATACCTTTGTCGTGCTGACCATGACCGCGTTGGTCATCATCTCCACCCTATATGCCGGAAACGGTATTCTGGCTTCCGGCTCTGCTGAGGGCGTCGCCAAGACCAATATGGCACAGATTGCTTTCTCCGGCATATTCGGGACCACCTTCGGCAACATTTTTGTCGCCGTCTGTCTGCTGTTCTTTGCTTTCAGCACTATCTTAAGCTGGAACCTGTTCGGCAAGATCAACGCAGGTTATCTGTTTGGTAAAAAGGCTCTGCCTGTCTATGCTATTATTGCTATCATCTTTACCTTCCTGGGCAGCTGCCTGTCCAATGACCTGGTGTGGGAGCTGACCGATATGTTCAACCAGCTGATGGTTATTCCCAACGCCATCGCACTGTTTGCTCTTTCCGGTCTGGTTGCCGCCAGTGCCAAAAAGGATGGCAACAAAAAAGGAAAGGCAGAAAAAGACTGATTTTACTTTTCCTTAAATAAATATAAAGCAAAAGCAGGCTCTTCGGTTGGTTTTACAGCCGAAGAGCCTGCTTTTATGATATGCTTATTATACCAACCTATTAACGTTGCCGTATCGGCTTTCATCCGTCAAAAAGTATTACATAGTCTTTTTTCCGGCGAATCGCGGTTATTTTTTTATTTCGTGTAACCGCACTTGGAGCAAATACCGTTTGCATCCAAGGCAATACCGCACAGAGGGCACCGATCCACTGTACCCTTTACCTCATATTCCTGTGAGGCGGCGTTGACCCCACTGGTAAAGGTGATCTTCGCAATGTTCAGCCTATCTTTCAACAGTTCATATACCATTTTGATCATGCCCTCTACGGTCATGGTCTCCTTGGTAACGACCAGACGGCTGTCCGGGTAGGCCGTGCAAAGCTCGTTTGAGAACGCCTCCCCTTTCATTTTATTTTGGGGATGACCGTTTTGTATTCCCTGTCTGTTGTAAACCTCTAAAATTGCAGGCAGCAGTGGATCATCCTTCCGTAATACTAAAGCGTGGTCAAAGTTCTTCAAAACCTCCCACGCAGTCTTTTGGATCTCGTTGCAGGGAAAAACCATATTCACCCCCGGGTTAACGACATCCTCTACCTCAATAGTCAAAACACCGGTGTGACCGTGCAAGTACTGTGCCTCACCCTGAAAGCCGTAAAAACGGTGCGCGTACTGCAAATCAAAGGTAGTAATGCTTCTCATAAGAAAATCCTCCAATTCATTATTTGGATATCGCATCTTCTTTAATTGATACTTTATCCTATTTGATACTATATCTCAATTATAATATTTTGTCAATCGAATTTAAAAGGAAAATTCATCAAAAATGTCCCATTGTATGGGACACACCCGAAAAAGAGTTTACTGCAACCAGACAACAATTGTTATAATTTGGCGTAAAATTCTTCTATACACCATGCGGACAATGGCATAAAATAGAGGAAAAAGCGGATCTGTAAAGGAAATTCATTTTGATCTGCCAAAACACCTTATCAAGATTTGCAGGGAGGAAATCAGATGAAAAAGGATGTCGTCTTACTGGACGGTGCCGTGGGCACCAGTCTGTGGGCAAAGGCCGCCGCCCACGGCTACGAAAAGGTTCCGGTCTGGGTCTATAACATAGAGCATCCGGACATTGTGGAGGAGCTGGTGCGTGAGTACGCCGCAGCCGGTTCTCAGATGATACTGGCAAACACCTTTGGGGCGAACGGGCCAGCGGTCAAGCGTTCCTCAACCTATACCACCCCACAGGTGGTAAAGGCCGGCGTGGAGATCGCCAAACGCGTCCTTGTGGGTACCGGCATAAAAACCGTCCTTGCTATTGGGCCCCTTTCCACCCTGCTGGAGCCGTACGGCGATATGGAGGAGGACGAATGCCGCGCCATCTACGCCGAGATGATTGCGGCCGGTATGGAGGCCGGGGCAGAAGCTATTATGATACAGACCTTTTTGGATCTTGCCATGATGAAGATTGCCACCCAGATAGCGGTAAGCTACGGCGTACCTGTTTTTTGCACCATGACCTTTGAAAAAGTGGGCAAAACCATGATGGGCAATTCGGTAGAGGACGTCATCCGCGAGCTGGAACCCCTGGGTATTGCCGGTATCGGTATGAACTGTTCTCTGGGGCCGGATATGGCGCTGCCCATTATTCGCCGGTTTGCCGAAAAGACTAATCTCCCCCTTGTCTTTAAGCCCAACGCAGGACTGCCTATTTCCGCAGAGAACGGAAACGAGGTCTCCGCCTGCGACGCCGCCACATTTGCTCAAGCGGTTGCTCCAGCCCTGGAATATGTCAGTTACATCGGCGGGTGCTGCGGCTCTGACCCCGGATATGTATCTGAAATTGCCAGGGTCTTGCAGCAATAAGCTATTGACAACCCCACAACAAAAACTAAAGCAGGGTTTTGTCCTCTACCCTTTTTGTCCGGTAGCAGCAAAGCCCTGCTTTTTCTTTCTGATAATCTGTTTGATTACCAACAAATGCATGAACACGATAAAAAGTTCACAGCAGATGCAGATTGCCGTGGTAGACGCCGTTTTCACGGCAATAGCCCTGCTGCAGCTTATCTCTGCTGTAAGCCAGTATTTTAATATTTTTATCCACGGTATTTGCAAAGATTTTTTCCATGTCGTTGTATTCCGGCTGGCTCATATTAATGCCGCATAAACCGGGTATTCCGGCGGCAATATCAATGTAATGGTCGCCTCTGCCGCAAAAATGAATGACACCGCCGTCGAAACGGCGAAGCAGCTCGGCATCATACGGCATTGAAAACTCCCTGTAAAAATCCGGAGAAAGATTCATACCGCTGTCTGCGCGCAGTACCGCCTGACCTTTCAGCATCATACAACCCCAATGGGTAGAGTATTGCCCCTTTGGCGGAAACATTCTCTGCCATTTTTCCATCACGCAGATATAGGTATCCGTGATTAGTCGCAAAAATGCGTGTAGCTTTTCCGGTTCATCATACATCATATAGCAGACATCACTGCCTAACATCAGCTCGGCAATATCAAGCGGCCCTTGAAGGTCGGGGTGGTATACATCCACCAGCTTTGCCACCTTGGGGTAGTTTTGAACGGTCTGCAGGTATAACTCCGCGGTCTGCCACATATCTTTGCCAAAGCCTTCATTTAGGTCGGGAACTCCCTTTTCCAATATGCCTTCCAACTGCTCCGGGGCTATTACCCGGGTGGTGGGCAGGGTATCCATTTGGTACGGCATGGCAAATATTTCCGCCCCTAACATCGAGCTTAAAATGCCGGTGCCATAGTTCATACGGACAGAGGGCATCATAGTCGGCGTTGCAAGCCAGGCGGAGGCGGTAGTCAGCTCTTTGGTCAGCATCAATACCGGGTCGGCGATAGCGTCGTTAATATGGATTTGGGGCAGCTCCAACTTTGGCGGCTTACAGTTTTTGCGAGCAGGGGTAAAGGTCTCAGTGGGGCAACGGTCCTCCAGAAAATCTATCCATTGGGCGGCATACTCCTGCTCGGCGGCTTCATCCAGCCGGTCCTCTAAATCAGCCAAAACGGCATGTAACTGCTGTTCTTTTTCTGTCATCATTATATCCTTCCCTTTCCTCAGATAAATTCTTTTCTCATTGTAGCCAAATCGGTTTTGCAAAGCAAGTGTAAAAATTTGCAAGTAACATTGCAAATCCATGCACATGAATGTACCGTGCTTCCGACAGTCGAAAAAAAGCAATACCGTTTGTCAGCCCGAACAGAAACAAGCCTTTTACCTATTTACTGTAGTAAGCCGGTAAAAAAGAGGGGAATCATGGTTATATACAAGTTTAAAGCGATGAAACAATCGGTTTTTCTTGCTTTTACTCCCTTAGTGTGATACTATTTATTATGGTAACCTCTAAAAATTC
>DCHC01000067.1:0-8295 GCA_002314755.1 Faecalibacterium sp. UBA1762
CTTTTTTCGACTTTTTCATCTTTTTCTACGGATATGGCATTGTTTACAAAATGTTCTCTGACTGATTTTTCTTTTCTGCCTATTTTAGCAATTTTGTTCGCATGGATAGCAATATCTTACGTTCCTTACGCGAAATCTGCACCTGCGTGGTATGCAGGATTTCTGCCGTTTCGCTTTGGGTTTTGCCCTGAAAAAATCTAATTTGAATCAAACGTCGTTCCTCCGAAGTCAATGTTTCCATCACTTCACGTAAGGCAAGTTTATCCGAAAGCTCCTCCTCGTGAGATGGTACCGGCACATCAAAATCTTTGCCATTCTCATCTGTTGTATCCGGGCTCAGAGACAGGGTGGGCTGAGAAGCCTGTATCGCCAGAATAATTTGATCTTCAGTTACGGATAGCCGTTGTGCCAGCTCGGTGATCGTCGGTTCTCTACCCTCTTTTTTTAACATTTTTTCCCGTATTGCATTGATCTTGATGGAAAGCTCTTTGATACTGCGAGAGACCTTGACTGTACCGTTTTCCCGAAACAGTTTTTTAATTTCTCCGAGTATAACCGGTACCGCATACGTAGAAAAACAGACCTTCCGGTTCACATCAAAACCGTCATAAGCTTTAATCAAACCCAAACAGCCGGCAGAGTACAGATCATCATACTCGATCCCCCTGCCCTTAAACCGAGAAGCACACAAATGCACCAATCCCAGATTTTCTTGAATAAAACCTTCCCTCGGCGGTAGAACAGACAGCATCTTTTTACTCCTTTTTATTTGAACTATGTATGCTGTCAACGGGAGTTAATGCTTTGTGCATGGTTACCCTGGTGCCTTTTCCGGGACGGGAAGTCACCTGTACCCGATCCATAAAGCTCTGCATCACAGAAAAGCCCAATCCGCTACGTTCCCCTTCCGGACCGGTCGTATACAGCGGATTCATCGCCATCGGAATATCCGCTATCCCGCACCCTTTGTCTGTTACCTGCACCCGAAGCATTCTGTCCTGATAAATAGCCAAGTCTAGCGTAATCACGCCGTTGCTCTGCCTGTAACCGTGAACGATACAGTTTGTCACTGCCTCACTTACCGCTGTTTTCACATCATTCAACTGTGTGATGGTAGGATCCAATGGTGCTAAAAAGCCGGAAACCGCTGTTCTTGCAAATGTCTCATTGACACCGTGACTGTCAAACTGAATTTTCGCATGATTGATCATTTGTTTCATTTCACCGTTTCCTCCTGTAGCGTTGTCATTTTGTCGATTTTTGCTAACTCCAAAACCCGGGTAATATGCTCCGGCGGATTTTGGATTATCAGTCTGCCGCCCAGAACCTTCATCATGGTATTTCTGCCCAATATCAGCCCAATACCGGAAGAATCCATAAACGAGACCTCGGAAAAATCCAGCACAACCTTTTCCGGCGTCAGGTTCAATAATCTTGCGTCAATTTGTTCCCGCATATTTTCTGCCGCATGATGATCTATCTCCCCCAGTAAAAAGCATGTCAGTACTTTTTGAGAAAACTGAAATTCAATCTGTTTCATTTGAAAGTATTCACCTCCGAAATAGTTTTTACACACAAAAAAACCGCTACTCAAAAGAATAACGGTTTTTGTTTAAAAAACAGGTTGTTATTTGTCAGCTAATAAAAATTTTCTGGCTTCTCCCGCAAGATAGAGAGACCCGCAGATGCACAGACCTTTGGTTCCGCCCAGCCCCTGAGACGCCAGCCGGATAGCCTGCGGTACAGACTGAGCCGGTGTAATTTGGTCAAACAGGTCTGCCGACAGCACTGCAAGCTGTTCTGCCGTCATCGCCCGGGGCGAATCCGGCGTAACCGTCCAAACCTTATCAAAGCACTCGGACAGCCTTTCCAACATCTTCGCGCACTCTTTATCCCGCAGCATACCGATTACAGCATGCATCTTTGGCAAACCGGATTTTTCGATGACGGATGCCAGTCCGTCAATACCGTCAATATTGTGAGAACCATCCAAAAGGACAATTGGCTGTAGCCCTAAAATTTCCATACGCGCAGGTTGTTTTGCCTGTTCGAGGCCGGCGATGATTGCCTCGTCCGAGATGTCCCAACCCTTTTCCGCCAGCTGTAATGCCGTCTCTACTGCCATAGCCATATGCATCCCCTGCCAACGGCCCTTCATAGGCAAAACCGCCTGATAGCCACCGTAGTCAATATGGTTCTGCAGCATATTGCAGGCAAGTAGCTTCACGTCATCCGGCTCCGGCACAATCAATGGCACGCCGCATTTTTTGCATGCACAACTGATCACATCCGCTACTGCTTTGGTCTGCTCCGGGTAGCTGATGACCACGGTCCCCGGTTTGATGATCCCGCATTTTTCCTGCGCTATTTTTTCCACCGCATCACCCAGTATCTCAGTATGGTCCAATCCAATACGGGTAATGCAGCTGACAAGCGGGGCAGGAATGGTATTGGTCGCATCCAGCCGACCGCCAAGTCCTGCCTCCAGACATACAATATCACATTTCTCCTCACAGAACCAAAGCAGTGCAATCGCAGTCACCGCGTCAAATTCTGCGATTTCCCAATTACCCTCCGCGTCCATCTGTTGAATAACTGTCCGGACCCGGTTTGTCAACTCGGTCAATCGCCCAGGGGAAATAAATACCCCGTTAATCTGGAGCCGCTCCCGAAAATCAACAATATAAGGGGAGATATTCATTCCGGTACGGTATCCGGCATTTTGCAAAATGGCAGCCACCATTGCAGTAACCGAACCCTTGCCATTGGTACCAACCACATGGATGTATTGCAGCTGCTTTTCCGGATTATCCAACCGGCGCAGCAGCTCCTGCATCGGTTTCAGGTCTTTTTTACCCGGAAACCGCTTGCGGGAATGTATGTAGGCAATTGCCTCCTCGCAGTTTTTCAGCATTTATGATACATCCTTTCTTCTCATATTTTCCGGAAAAGAAAGAGGCGCCGCAATCCCGCAGCAACCTCTTTTTATCTTCAAGAATACCTGCGGACAATTTCTTCCATTTCGTCCCAGTGTTCTTCCATTTCTTTTACCAGTTGAACGTGTGTCCGACACCGTTCCAGATTGTGATCCGGATGACTGATTTTGAAATACGTATCGCCGCTTAAGTAATCCGTCAAAAAGCGCATGCCGCATTCCAATGTCATCAGCTTGGCACCCCATGGCAAATATTTTTTCTCCATCGGAGTCAGCACATTACCCGCTGCTTCCAGGTAACCGCGGGTATATGCCTCATACAGCGAAAGGTCAAAATGCACCTTGCTGATATCCGGCTCATCCTCCGCAGCAGTGGACGCGCCAAAACGAATGGAATCGCCAAAGTCATTCAGTGCCAACCCCGGCATAATCGTATCCAAATCGATAATGCAAAGTGCCTTTCCGGTTTTATTGTCGAACAGAATGTTGTTCAGCTTGGTGTCGTTATGGGTCACCCGTAGCGGAAGCTGACCGGCCTCTAATAAATCCATCAGAACAGCACAATCTTTTTCACGCTTTAACATAAAAGCAATCTCCGGCTGGCAATATTTGCTTCTGCCGTGAATATCCCGTCGCAGTGCAATACGGAAGTTTTTGAATCTATCCCGCGTATCATGGAACTTTTCGATGGTGTCGAACAAAGTATCCGCCGGATAGTCGCCCAATTTCTGCAAAAACTCTCCGAAAGCCAACGCAGACTGATAAAACTGCTCCGCATTCTCCGCCTGCTGATAACAGAACGAATCCTCCACAAACCGGTAACAGCGCCAAACCTGACCGTCTGAGTCGGTGAAAAGCTCTTTGCCGGTCTTGGTTTTCAGATAGTTCAGTGTCTCTCTGTCCGGATCACCGTCCCGGGCAAGGGTCTGTCGACGCAGATAGGCAGTAACGCCGAAAATATTCTGCATGACCTCTGCCGGTTTTTTAAAAACATTGGTATTGATGCGTTGCAGAATATACTTGGGAACTTCTTCTTCCTGCTGCCCGAAATATAGGGCGTAGGTATCATTGATATGACCGGACCCAAACCGCTTTGCGTAGCTGCATTGCTCATGGAAGGGAAAGGAGTAAATGGCGTCCTCCAGATTGGGATCGTCTACGCCGTCAATCTTTTTGCGGGCATTCTTCACAACGGAACCGGCTTCAATTTTTCTGCAGGGCTCCACCGTGCAGCACGCTTTGATAACGCTACCAAGTCCCACATGCGCGCCTTCGCCGATGGTGTTGTCATGATCCACTACTGCACCACAATCCACCAAAACGCCGCGTCCGATCACCGTATCGGTATTGATTACCGCGTTGGGCATAACCACCACACCTGCGCCAAACCGAACACTGGGGCTGACAAAAGCAGTAGGATGGATGATAACCGGGACGGTATACCCCGCTTTCAGCAATCTATCCACCCACTCCAGACGAAACCCATTATCTCCGAAAGCCGGGTATGCTTCACCGTACTGTGCCAGCATCTCGGTGTAATCGTCACATTTTCCAAGAACGTAATCCGCTCTGCTGGAATCATCCAAACAGCCAATGTTTTCCCATTTGCCCATCTGAAGTGCCATTTCTCGAATGGTACGGCCAAAGCCACCGGCACCCAATATCAACAAATTTGACATAAACCGTCTCCGTTTCCGCTTGTTTTCCCCCACCGAAATAAATGAACCCGGATCGCTTTTGAAAGGGGTATTTCTATTATACGCAAAAAAGCGGCTTTTTGCAACCGATTTTATCCCCTGTAAGACGGGATTTGTAAAAAAGTGTGTGAAATTTGCATAAAAAGCCTATTTATAATCCTTTATGGGACGCAATAAACTGCTTATACCATTCAAAACTCTTTTTGGGAGTACACTGCAGAGTCTCAAAATTCGTCCGCATCAGTCCGAATTTGAAGTTAAAACCGCTGCTCCATTCAAAATTATCCATCAGGCTCCACAGGTAATAACCACGAATGTCATATCCCTCATCTATTGCTTTTTCCAGCCATTGCAAAAAGCCCTGGAGATACCGGATACGATCATTATCCTCTATACGGCCGGTTTGGGGATCGATCGGCTCATTCCCCTCAAAATAGGTACCGTTTTCCGTGATATAGATGGGGATATTCATCTGATACAGATCATGCATCATATGGATTGCATCATAGATTGCCTTAGGATAATACTCCGTGCGGTTATTCAGGAAATTCCCGCCTTGAGAAAAATCCGCAACAGCCTGCTGATTGGTGCTGACCATGACCCGGTTATAGACATTCATGCCGTAGTAATCCAGCGGCTGATGCATCAGTTCGTAGTCACCGGGGAAGATCCGCATCAGAGTGCCTTCCTTTTCCAGTGCTTCAAGAATATAATCGCTATAATGACCGGCAAAAACCGGATCGGTATAGAATTTCCAGTTGCGCTCATCCTGGTCACGCACCAGTGCCGCATCCTCAGCAGAATCGGTTACCGGGTGGCGTTTCCAGATGTCGATCACAATGCCCAACTTCGCATTTTTCAGGTTGGCTGCCCGGAATGCCTGCACACCTTTGCCGTGAGCAACCAAAATATTATGACGTGCCTGATTTCCCCATACTTCATCGGTGTGACCGGGTGCAAAGCCGCCCAGTGCATACCCCACATAGGTTGCAATCGGCTCATTGATCGTAGACCACATGGGCACAACATCTCCAAAGGTTCGGAACATTTTTTCCGCATACTCGCCAAACCATTCAATACAGTCCCGATTAACCCAGCCGCCCCGGTCCTCCAAGGCCTGAGGCAGATCCCAATGGTACAGCGTGACATTAGGCTGAATACCTGCTTTCAGCATTTCATCAAATACACGCTTATAGTAATCCACTCCCGCCGGATTAAGCGCACCGGTACCCTGAGGAAGTACCCGCGACCAGGAGATGGACATTCTGTGGCTATCCACCCCCAACTCTTTCATGTTTGCGATATCACGCTGATATTGATGATAGCTGTCGCAGGCGACTGCTGGAGTAACGCCGTTAGCGATTTTGCCGGGCTTGGTAGCAAAGGTATCCCATACACTGGCGGTTCTTCCATCCTCTAATGCGCCGCCCTCAATCTGTGCCGCACAGGTTGCGACACCCCAGATAAAATTTTTCGGAAATGCCATTTTCTCTTCCTCCTTTTTACTGTTACAGCCGGTATATGGTTGTAAACTTATCCGTTAAGTAGTCCAGATAGTACCGGGGTTCAAAATCAGAGCCGCAGCAATTTCGCAGCGCCTCGGCCGGGTCTATCACCTTTCCGTACCGGTAAATCCGCTCTGTCAGCCATTCCACAATCGGCTGGAGATTGCCGCTGCGTACAATTGCTTCCACCTTTATCTGTGAGCACATTGCACTGTATATCTGTGCCGCATACGCACTGCCGACGGAGTAGCTGGGAAAATACCCGAACGCGCCGCCGCTCCAGTGCGAATCCTGCAATACGCCGTGAGTATCATCCGGGACATCCAACCCAAGATATTCTTTATACAGGCGGTTCCAGGCCGTCGGCAGCTGTTCTACCGACAGCGTACCGGCAAATATCCGTTTTTCCAGTTCGTAGCGAATTAATATATGTAAGGAATAGGTCAGTTCGTCCGCCTCTGTGCGGATCAGGGAGCTTTGTGCCAGATTGACTGCACGGTACAGCTGCCGCTCCGTTATATTCCGCATCTGCTCGGGGAAAAGCTCGCACATTTTGGGATATAATATACTGCAAAACGCCTCTGACCTGCCGATGATGTTTTCAAAAAAGCGGGACTGCGATTCGTGTACACCCATGCTGGTCCCCTCAGCCAAAACTGTACCTATCAGTTCATCGCCGGTATGTAGCTCATACAGAGCGTGACCGCTTTCGTGTACCACGCTGTACAGACTGCTGAGCGGATCGTCTTCGTGATAATGGGTTGTGATACGCACATCGTTTTTGCTGAAATTGGTTGTAAACGGATGCTCGGTCTCTCCAATAGCACAGTGGCAGCGATCTACCGTCAAAACCTGCATCAACCAATCGGAAAGCTGTTTTTGCTTTTCTATCGGCCAAGTTTGATGTAAAAATGCCGTATCAGGCTGCGGTTTGGCGCGCACCTTTTGCAAAAGGGGCACAACGGTTTGCTTTACTTTTGCAAAATAGTCATCCAATACCGCCGTTGAAAGTCCCTTTTCATATTCATTTAGCAAGACATCATACGCATTCACCCTATCAGGATCCAGCCATTTCACCAGTTTTTTCTGATACTCAATAATCCGGGCAAGATCCGGCGCGAAAAGCTCAAATCGATTTTCCGCTTTTGCCTTATGCCAGCTTCGGTCTGCACGATTCAATAAAACCTGATAATCCACGTATTCTTTCATCGGCACACATTCGGTTTTGCGCAGATTGCCTGACAACTCTTCCACTTCACGCCGTGAAATCAAATCCAGTTGATCCTTTACCGGTATCAACTGCGTAAGAGCCTGTTTCAGCTCTTGGCACGTTGCCAGACGGTATTGCTCTTCCGTCAGCACCTCCAATGTGCTACTCAAAGCTTCGCCTGCGTCGGAAGGCGCCGTCGTCATTGCGTCATAGCAGAGAAGTTCCACAGCGTGACGGTAGGCAGCCATCCTACACTGTATCTTTTTCAGCTGTTCCAACTGTTTCTGCATAGCGTTTTCCCCTCTTACGATCCTTATTCGACAATCACCTTAACCGCGCCGTTTTCCACAGTCAGACGCAGCGTTCCGGCTGCCTTACCGCTAACAATTAGGTCCGCAATGGGATCCTCCACCTGTTTGCGAATTGTCCTGCGCAGATCACGGGCACCGAATTTGCCGCCACGTGCGTCAACACACAAAGCATCCAGCGCTGCATCGTCCCAGGTGAGCTGTAGGCCCTTTGCCGCAAGTGGCTCCCGGTATTCCTCCAATGTCAGTGCCGCAATTTTGCGCATGCTCTGTGCGGAAAGCGGAGCAAAACAAACGATCTCATCGACCCGGGCAAGAAATTCCGGCCGCAAAAAATCATTCAAAGCGCGCATAGCCTTGTTACGGCTCATCTGCTCAGCCGTTTTGTTAAAGCCGGTTTCGCCGGTTCGGTCAGAGCTGCCGGCGTTACTGGTCATGGCGATTACCGTATTTTCAAAATTGACGGTGCGCCCCTGTGCATCCGTAACGCGTCCTTCGTCCAGTATCTGGAGTAAAATATTCAGCACATCCGGATGCGCCTTTTCGATTTCATCAAACAGCACCACACTGTACGGACGGCGGCGAACCTTTTCCGTCAACTGACCGGCTTCCTCGTAGCCGACATAGCCCGGAGGCGAAC
>DCHC01000067.1:8320-45377 GCA_002314755.1 Faecalibacterium sp. UBA1762
AACTTCTCCATATATTCGCTCATATCCAGGCGGATCAGCGGATCGGCAGAATCAAAAAGCTGATTGGCGAGCTGTTTGACCAGCTCGGTCTTTCCCACACCGGTAGGGCCGACAAAGATAAAGCTTGCAGGACGGCGGCGTCCGGTAATACCGGCGCGGCTGCGCTTGATTGCGGTGGCCACCAATTCAACTGCCTCATCCTGTCCGATAATTTTCTTCTTCAAAGTCTCTTCCAGATGATTGATTTTCTGGTACTCCGTCTCCTGGATCTTCATAGCAGGAATACCCGTCCAAAGCTCTATCACCCTGGCGAGATCATCCATCTCGACCTGGATATCCGCCGTTACCTGGCGCAAACCCGGCAGCCGCTCCTCCAACTGAGCTTCCTCGCTGTGCAGATTGGCCAGTTGCTCGTAGTCAATCTCTTCCTCTTTTTCCGCCACTTCAATCAGATTTTTAATTGCCTTCAGACGACTCTCTGTATTCAGCCAATCCGTGATCTCCGGATGACGCAGGTTACAGCAGGCGCAGGCCTCATCCAGCAGATCAATTGCTTTGTCCGGCAAAAAGCGATCGGTAATATACCGCTCACTCATGGAAACCGCACGACCAATCAGCTCATCCGACATTTTTACATTGTGATGAGCCTCGTAGTACTCCTTAATGCCCTTCAACATGGTGACTGTATCAGAAATAGAAGGTTCCTCTACCTTCACCGGCTGAAAACGCCGTTCCAAAGCCTGATCTTTTTCGATGTATTTGCGGTATTCGGTAAAGGTTGTTGCGCCAATCACCTGAATTTCTCCGCGGGAAAGGGCAGGCTTTAAGATATTTCCGGCGTTCATCGCGCCTTCGCTTTCTCCCGCACCGGTGATGCTGTGAATCTCATCAATAAACAATATGACATTACCCAGCGTTTTGACCTCATTGATCAGACCTTTTACCCTCGCCTCAAACTGGCCGCGGAACTGGGTGCCCGCCACCAATGCGGTCATATCCAGCAGATAAACCTGTTTGTTTTGCAGCCGTGCCGGAACCTCACCTGCCGCAATATGTTGAGCAATGCCCTCTGCAATAGCCGTCTTGCCGACACCGGCCTCACCAATCAGGCACGGATTGTTTTTTTGTCTGCGGCACAGGATCTGCACCGTACGCCAGATTTCCCGGTCGCGACCGATAATACGGTCCATTTTACCTGCAACTGCTTTTGCTGTCAGGTTCTCACAGTAGGCGTCCAGATACTTATGCCTTCCGTCCCGCGGCGTTTTGCCGTTCTGTTTGGCGTAATTTTTCGCTTCCTGCTCGCCCTTCTCTCCGTCCACAGGAAAAGGCACCGTCGGGCTGCCGCCGGCTGAAAAATCATCCTCCGACTCTTCACCGTCGTCTTCCCCCTGCTTTTGCATAAAGGGCAATAGCCCGTTCATGGACTTCATCATCTCCTCCATGTCGCCATTTTCCAGCATCTCGTCCATTTTAGCATCCATAGAGGCGAGCGTTTCATCCGTCAGGCCCATCTGTTTCATCATCTGTTCCACCTGGGGAATATGCAACTCACGCGCGCAGGACAGACAAAAGCCCTGGTTCTGTATCTCTTTTCCGTCGCTGCGCTGCACAAAAACCACCGCAGGACGTTTTTTGCAACGGGTACAAATCATCATCACGATAGGAATACTCCTTCAATATTGAAAAATCTGATTCATGCTTCTGCAGGAAGCACTGCCCTTATTGTATGCCCTTATTTTACTGTCTTTACACCGTTTTCATGAAAACAGGATGTAAATTTCAGATAAACAAAAGTCGTCAGATATCCGGACAGTTCTGCATTATTTTAAACAAAGGGGATAAAATTGGCCATAATTGTGTAGAAAAAGCTTTGCTGCAGGTTTGCTTCCCGAAAAAAAGCCACCTCACCGCCAGTGATAACCGACATAGCCCATACAGCACATACAACCAAAAATGCATAGACCAATCCTACCGCCAGGCCGATGACGCCACCCAACGCAGTATTGTACTTTCCTATTTTGGGCAAACGGTTGATATTGCGAAGGGCCGCTTCTACAAACTGCAGAAGGATACGGCAGACCACAAATACACCGTAAAACACCAAGATGGTAATTACCGGAATGACCAATGGCTGTACCACCTCTGTCACAATGCGTTGCGCAATATCCGGTGTGTTCAGGTTAAAAGTCAGACTGGCGTTTTCTCCCCAAAAAATATCAATGATATTCTGGGGCAAAAAGCTGGATATTTTATTCAATAGCTCATTGATGGTAATGACGCCCTCGGAATTATTCAGAGCATTGGTGGTACGCTCAATCAGGTTATTCTTGAACAGTTTTTCAAACAGGGTGGGGGAAAACTTATTGGAGCATATTTTTGCCACGATTACAGAACACACGGTACCAAACAAATCCAGCAAACCGGCAATAAATCCGGAACGGATATACCGGATCACAGCAAAAATCACGATTGCGAGTATGATCAAATCCAAAATTCTACCTGGGGTAAAAAATCCACTCATCTTTGAATCCTCCTATGTAACCATTTTCTATTATGACCCGTTTTGGGTATATTCCGTCAATTCACCTGCCGTCAGCAGATATAACCTCTGCCCGGCTGCCATTTCAATCGGTTGATTGGAAACCGACCAGACGCAGTCATCTCCCCCATCCCGGGAAAAACCCAATATCTGCGGATTACCCAATAACCAAACCGTGTCACTCTGCTGCAGGCATTGCCAGCGCATCTTACTGCCATCCCGCGGCAATGCGGCGGCATCCACCTCCACCCGGCGCTGTACTGACAGTTCCTTGTCTAACATAGTCAAGATAATATCCGAATCACTGCCCACATTACCGTTGACAATAACCGGACCGTCCCGGGCTTGCAGGTCGCAGCACAGAAGCGGCTGCTCCACGGGATAGTACGCCACCTGCTCCAGTGTGGACGGACGGTACAGTACCACCGCATCCTCGTAGGCAACCAGTAGCCGGTCTGTAGCTACCCAAGCAATGCTTAGGATCAGATTTCCGTTTCTCTCGGTCTTGGCCTGTTCCCCTTTCGCATCGATAACATAAACGGTATCTGTACAGACACCGCCGGACGACGAAATGCAGCAGACCGCAATCTGTTTACTGTCCGGAGAAAAGGCGGCAGTCACAGGATATTCTGAAGCACAGCACCAACTGAACATCTCATCCAAATTATCCGCATAAACTGTAACCATTGCCTGATAGCTTTCGTCTTGCGTCGCAACAGCCAGCGTGTCTCGCTTGCTCATCTGTGCAAACCAGATATTACCGTGTGTAGTTACCGTGCCGTAGCTACGGGATCTGCCCTCAATACGCAGCTCCTTTCCGCCCTGGTTGTAAATGCAAAAATGGTTTGTACCCGCCGAAAGGCAGGGCTTTGCGTAGCTATGCTGCAAATTGCGAAGTAACAGACCGGATGTGGAGTAAACTGTAACTTCACGGTCATCTGCCAAAACCAGCGCGTCCTGTAGAGATGCAAGCTGCGCGGAGAATTCTGCTTCCGTTGCAACAGGAAGTCCGCTGCCCGGATAAAGCCTCAGGCGGACAGTTTCAAAAATATTTCCGATTCTGTCGGCATATATCCCGCCCAGCCCAGTCAAATTTAAAAACAGCGCTGTCAGAGCCAAACATAGTATTACCGCATTCCGCAACCTTCGCCGTCGTTTTTTTTGACGTGCTCTTTCCAGTGCGGAGCCATCTAACATTCTTTGCTGCATCTTCTTTTTCCTTTTTATAGCTTGCTGCTGTTTTACGGAAGCAACACTCTCGGTACACCATCGCCCGGACGCATACCGTCTAAATCATAGTAAACCCGGTCAAGATACAGTCCCTCCGCCGGCGCTCTGGGACCTGCTGCGCTGCGATCAGCTGCGGCAATAATCTCCTCCATCGGCATTTTGCATCTGCCGGAACCGATTTCCACCAATGTCCCCACCAGAATACGGACCATATTGTAAAGGTATCCGTCCGCACAGATGGTAAACAGCAGATACTCACCCTGCCGGGATACAGTAAAATCGGTGACTGTACGGACAGTGTCTGTTATCTTGCTGCCCGCGCTCATAAAGCTGGCAAAATCATGTCTGCCGACCGCAGCTGCCGCAGCCTGCTGCATGAGTTGTAAATTCAGCGGACTGCCCACCCGCCAGCACAGTCCCCGGGAGAAGGGATCCTGCCCCTGACTGTTTTGCACCCGGTACACATACTGTTTCGCAATGCTGCTGTAACGAGCATGAAATTCCTCCGGAACCGGTCGTGCCGAAAGCACCCGGATATCTGTCGGCAGATGCGCATTGATCGCCAAAGGCAGCTTATGACAGGGAATGGGGCGTTCCAGATGAAAGCTGATACAATAACCCAAAGCATGTACACCGCTGTCTGTACGAGAGCAGCCTTTTACATCCGGTCGATCTCCCAACACCTTTTCCAGTGCATCTTGAAACACGGTACAAACGCTCAGTGCATTCTGCTGCACCTGAAAACCGTGATATGCAGTACCTTGAAAAGCAACCGTCAGCAAAACATTCGACACCCATTCCACCTCACTTTTTATTAGAATACAGTAAAAGCCCTTAAAAAGAAAATCAAAAGGGTAATAATCCGGTGGCTATCACCGCCGCCATCAGCAGACCGAATACCAGAACCGATACTCCGTCCGACTTGCCCAAATGAAGCTGTCGCAATCTGGTACGCCCCTCGCCGCCGTGGTAACAACGGCATTCCATAGCCATAGCCAGCTCATCCGCACGGCGGAATGCAGAGATAAATAGAGGAATCAATACCGGAATCAACGCCTTGACTCGTTGTCCCAGAGAACCGGACTCCATATCAGCCCCGCGGGCTTTTTGCGCGCTTATGATTTTATCGGTTTCCTCGATGAGGGTGGGGATAAACCGCAGCGCAATCGTCATCATCATCGCCAGCTCATGTACCGGCAAACGCAACACGGCAAGGGGCTTCATCAGCCGTTCCAGCGCATCGGTCAATACAATCGGGCTGGTCGTATATGTCAACAAAGAAGAACCGGCTATCAGGCACAGAATACGCAGCATCATACTTACCGCATACCGGATACCCTCTTTGGTCAGCTTGAATATCCACCACTGGAAAATAGGTTCGCCTGCCGCGAAAAACAGGTTGAAGATTGCAGTGAAAAGCAGAATAGGCAGTATCGGCTTCATGCTGCGCAATAACACTCGCACAGGTATTCCCGCCATCAGATAAAGCAGCAATACCGCGCCGAAGGCCACAACCATACCGCTGATATTGGGCAGGCAGAACAAGACCACGATATAGACAACTGTCAAAATAATTTTGATTCGGGGATCCAGCCGATGTACCGGGGAACTTCCCGGAAAATGCTGGCCAATGGTAATATCTCGCAGCATTATTTTTTTCCTCTTTCCGACAGGGCTTCCTTTAACATTTTCACCGCATAGGGAATGGTATATACATCCGACGGAATATTGATTCCCCGCTGACGCAGTGCCAGAAATATTTGAGTCACCTGCGGCACAGCCAAGCCAAGCTGAACCAGCTCCTCCGCCCGGGCAAACACATTTTCGGTGGTGTCGCACATTGCAACGGTCCCGTCGTGTAAAACCAATACCCGGTCAGCATACCGAGCAATATCCTCCATAGAGTGGCTGACCAGCACCACACTGGTGCCCGTCTGCTTATGATACTGCCGTATCTGTCCCAAAATACTGTCCCTGCCCTCCGGGTCCAGCCCCGCGGCAGGCTCATCCAAAACCAGAACCTTGGGCTGCATAGCCATGATACCTGCGACGGCGACACGGCGTTTCTGACCACCGGACAGATCAAAGGGAGACCGTTCCAACCAGGCTTCCTCCACACCGCAAAACTCTGCCGCCTCGCGGACACGGCGTTCAATCTCTTCAACATCCAGCCCCATATTTGTCGGCCCGTAGGCGATATCCTTGTAGACGGTCTCTTCAAAAAGCTGATACTCCGGATACTGAAATACCAAGCCGACCTGAAAACGGTACTGACGGATTGTCCTGGGGTCAGCCCAGATATCTTTTCCTTCAAACCGAACACAGCCGGCGGTGGGTCTGTTCAGACCGTTCAAGTGGGAAATAAGCGTGCTTTTCCCACAACCCGTCGGACCGATCAGCCCCAAAAATTCCCCCTCCTCTACGGTAAAACTGACATCGTGCAGCGCGTGGGTGGCATCCGGCAGACCAGCCCCGTAGATATATTCCAAATGTTCAACCTGAATTACGGACATAACTTACAAATCCTCTTACTCGATTTCATTCTGTTCCGGTCGGCGTGATTCTTCGCCAAGCAGTGTCGCAAGCATCTCCACGCATTCCTCAGTCGTGATAATATCTGTCGGAACCTGCAATCCTGCCTGCTCTAACGCGATACACAGCTGCGTCGCCTGCGGCACATCCAAATGCAATGCCTGCAGCTCTTTTGCCCGGGCAAAGACCTGTTTGGGTGTGCCGTCCATCACCACTTTTCCGGCACTCATGACCAAAACACGGTCTGCCTGAGCAGCTTCCTCCATGTAATGGGTAATCATCACCACGGTAATTCCCTGCTCCCGGTTTAACCGACGGACGGTACGCATGACCTGTGCCCTTCCGTTGGGATCCAGCATCGCGGTTGCCTCATCCAGCACCAGGCAATCGGGACTCATGGCGAGCACTCCGGCGATAGTGACCCGCTGCTTCTGGCCGCCAGAAAGCTTATGAGGCGCCCGCTCCCGGTACTTGTAAATACCGGTCAGCTCCATCGCCTCATCCACCCGCCTGCGCATCTCCCCCGGCTCGACCCCCAGGTTTTCCAGTGCAAAAGCGACATCCTCCTCCACTACGGTTGCCACGATCTGGTTATCCGGGTTCTGAAAGACCATACCCACCTTTTGGCGGATATTCAAAAGCTGATCCTCATTGGCGGTATCCATACCTTCAACCCAGACCTTGCCCTTCTCCGGCACCAAAATGGCATTGAATAGCTTGGCGAGGGTGCTTTTTCCACAGCCGTTCGCCCCAAGGATAGCCACCAGCTCTCCCCGTTTCACTTCTATATCCACACCCTGCAGGGCAGGTTTCTTACTGTCCTCGTATGAAAACTGCAACTCCTGCGTTTTTAAAACTATCTCGTTATTCATCAGCGCTCCAAATAGCGGTGCTTCCGCAGGGAAGCACGCCGCCTGTCGAGGTCACCGGCAGGCCGATTTCATCACAGGTCACCTTGCCACCGAAACGGGGGACAATGCGCTCCTGTAAAATATACCTCATGACCGAAGGGCTGATGCCGGCTGTATAGCTGTTTACTGCGAAAAACAGTGGTTGTTCGCTTAGAACGGTAACACACTGCGCAATCAGTCCGTCAATGCATTCTTCCAGTTTCCAAATCTCTCCGCCCGGGCCTCTGCCGTAGCTTGGCGGATCCATAATGATACCCTCGTAGGTATTGCCGCGGCGCTGCTCTCTGGCAACAAACTTGCCGCAATCATCCACGATCCAGCGGATGGGTTTATCCGCCAAACCGCTGGCAGCCGCATTTTCTTTGCCCCACGCCACCATACCCTTGCTGGCATCCACATGGCACACACTGGCGCCGGCTGCTGCGCAGGCCAAAGTGGCACCGCCGGTATAGCCAAATAGATTTAACACCCGCACCGGTCTTCCGGCAGCGGTAATGACCTTGCGGTAATAATCCCAGTTGACCCCCTGCTCCGGAAAAACACCCGTATGCTTAAATCCGGTCGGAGAGACAATCAGGTTCAATTCGTCATACCGGATATTCCATTTTTCCGGCAAAGGTCGTTTTTGTTCCCAGCTGCCGCCGCCGGAGGAGGAACGGTGGTATACGGCGTTGGCCTTTTCCCACAAATCGGTATGATGAGGGGTGTTCCACAGCACCTGCGGGTCAGGCCGTACCAAAACCACCTTGCCCCAGCGCTCCAAACGCATTCCCTCAGAGGCATCTATCAATTCATAATCTTTCCAGTTATCTGCCGGTCTCACAGGCACTCTCCTTACTGTTTTCGACAAACGCATGTTGTCGGGGCGTCTTTTTTGACATATCCCCGTCTGATCCGTTATCCGCCTTATTTCAACTTTCATCTTCCAAACTCAGCTGGAAGCTCTCATCCACATATGCAGATGCCTGCGTCGGAGCACGCAAGCCCAAATGAGCATACGCGGCCAGCGTAACGCACCTGCCCCGGGGTGTTCTGGTCAGATAGCCCAACTGCATCAGGTACGGTTCACAGACATCCTCCAGCGTAATGGCCTCTTCGCCCAACAACGCCGCCAGTGTCTCCAACCCAACCGGTCCGCCGCCGTACATCTCAATAATGCCCCGCAGCACACTTCGATCCAGTGTATCCAGGCCTTCCGCGTCGATATCCATCTGACGCAACGCCATCCGGGCGCTGTTTTCATCCAACACACCGCTACCCATCACCTGAGCAAAATCCCGCGCGCGGCGCAGCAGACGGTTTGCCACACGGGGCGTACCCCGGCTGCACTTTGCCAAAGCCAGCGCACCCTCCGGAGTACTGTCGATGCCTAAGATATCCGCGCTGCGCCGGATAATGGTTGCCAGCTCCTGGGGGGAGTAGAGCTCCAGCTTGAGGGTGACCCCGAACCGATCCCTCAACGGACCGGTCAGCTGACCGGCCCGGGTAGTAGCACCGATCAGGGTAAATTGGGGCAGATTAATGCGGATGCTTTGGGCGCTTGGGCCTTTGCCGATCATGATATCCAGCGCATAGTCCTCCATTGCCGGATATAAAACCTCTTCCACCTGTCTGGAAAGGCGATGTATCTCATCGATAAACAGCACATCACCCGCCTCCAGATTGGTCAACAACGCGGCAAGATCTCCAGGTTTTTCGATTGCCGGGCCGCTGGTAATGCGGATCTGTCCACCCATCTCATGGGCGACAATACCCGCCAAAGTAGTTTTACCCAGTCCCGGCGGGCCGTAGAGCAGCAGATGATCCAACGGTTCTCCCCGCATCTTAGCCGCCTCTAAAAATACTTTCAGATTGTTTTTTGCCTTTTCCTGTCCGATGTATTCCTCCAGCGTATGAGGACGCAGAGAATATTCTGTCTCGGTCTCGCCGGGTATCGCATCCGGTCTGACCAAACGGGAATCAAAAGCTGTATCACTCACTTCCATAGGGAACCTCCTCCCGGAACGGGGCAGTTATTTTATCGACTGTTGCCTGTTGCTTGCTGCAGACCGTTTCATCTCCCGGTTGCAAGGTTCTTCAGCGCTAGTCGAATCAAATCCTCCAGAGAGGATTCTTTGGGTTGCCGGGCAACGGCAGAAGCTGCCTCGCTTTGGCTATAGCCCAATGCAACCAGTGCCTGTACGGCTTTCTGCAGGTTACCTCCCTCCGGGGCAACAACCGCAGCAGATGCCGGAAGCTCCTCCATCAGTGAGAGGTCGGCACCCTTGGTCACCTTGTCTTTCAGTTCCAGTACCATACGCTGTGCCAGCTTGGGACCAATGCCCGGACACTTGGTGAAGGTCTTGTGGTCCCCCGCCGAGATGGCAAGCAGAATCTGACTGCTGCTCAGATAGGACAGGATAGACATAGCCACCTTGGGCCCCACACCGGAAACCCCGATCAGCAAACGAAACATACTGCGCATGGTCTTGTCCGAGAAGCCGTACAGATCCATGGCATCCTCTTTGACATTCAAGTGGGTATACACGGTACAGGTTTTTCCCTGCTCAGGCAATGCCGCCAGCGCCGGGGCCGGCATTGCCACAAAAAAACCAACGCCCTGTACATCAATGACCGCACTGTCCGTGTTTTTTTCCTGTAAGGTCCCCGTCAATGAATAAATCATTCCGTCTTCTCTTCCTCTCTCTGCTCATTATCCGGCTATCGGGTATCTACCTACCAAACAGTCGGTTGCCAAAACAGTTGCCGTGACAGATTGCCATGGCCAAAGCGTCAGCCGTATCGTCCGGCTTGGGGACCGCATCCAGCTTCAGCAATCTGCGGGTCATCTCCTGAACCTGCTTTTTTACTGCTTTTCCGTATCCGGTAACGGCAAGTTTGACCTGCATAGGGGTATACTCATACACCGGTATTCCTTTCAATCGGGCAGCAAGCAAGATGACTCCCCTCGCCTCTGCCACGTAGATCACCGTGGTCTGGTTGGAATAGTAAAAAAGCTGTTCAATGCTGATTACCTCCGGATGGGTCCGATCGATAATCTGACAGATCCCCTCAAACACCACCCGTAGCCGTTCCTCAAACAGGGTACCCGCATCGGTCGTGACGGCGCCATACTCTACCGGTGTGTAGCTCATTTTGTCATGATCCACCACGCCATAGCCTACGATGGCATAACCCGGATCAATACCCAAAATTCTCATTTCCCGTTCTCATCTTTCTTTTGCACACAATACACCATTTTACTTTATTTTCATATTGTAGCACAAACTCGGCTGATTTGCAAAAAGAAGTTGTGATTTAACCAAAAGATTTTATGTTGATTTTCCGATTTGCCGGAATTTCATCGAAACGGTACCGCTTTTTTCTTTTGTACGAAGGTTAACCGATGCAAACTGTTAAAATTCAGCGTAACCTACAAACATTTTCTCTTTTTTTCGTCATTTTGGCAGAAAACTCTTGTTTTTCGAATCAAAAGACGGTATAATAAATTGTTGTGTTCAAGAATGTATGTTAGAAAAAGCAGATAGAGAACGGAGAGTAAAAACATGGAGAGAAATGACCTTCGCAATGTAGCTATCATCGCCCACGTTGACCATGGCAAGACCACCCTGGTGGACCAGATGCTGCGTCAGAGCGGTGCGTTCCGCGCAAACCAGCAGGTTGCCGAACGCGTGATGGATTCCGGCGATATCGAGCGTGAGCGTGGTATTACTATTCTGGCTAAGAACTGCAGCTGTATCTATAACGATGTCAAAATCAATATTGTCGATACCCCGGGACATGCAGATTTCGGCGGTGAGGTTGAGCGTGTTCTAAAGATGGTCAACGGCGTACTGCTGCTGGTGGACGCCGCTGAGGGTTGTATGCCGCAGACCCGTTTTGTTCTGCAAAAGGCTTTGCAGCAGAATCTTTCTCTGGTTATTGCCATCAACAAAATCGATCGTCCCGACGCCCGAATCAAAGAGGTTATCGACGAGGTTCTGCTTCTGCTGATGGATTTGGGCGCTACAGACGAGCAGCTGGATAGCCCCATGATCTTCTGCTCCGGCCGTGCCGGTACCGCCAGCTACAGTCCGGATGTCCCCGGTACTGATCTGAAGCCTTTGTTTGAGACCATTCTCCAGTATGTAAAATGTCCTCAGGGCGACCCTGCCGCACCCTTCCAGATGCTCTGCTCCAGCGTAGATTACAACGATTTTGTGGGCCGCATCGGCATCGGCCGGGTAGAAAACGGTACCGCCCGGATCAATGATGAGGTGGTTGTCTGCGACTGGCACAATCCCGATATCAGCATCCGCGGCCGCCTGACCAAGCTGTACACCTTCCAGGCAAACGGTCGTGCCCCCGCTGAGGAGGCTACCGCCGGTGACATCGTTGCTTTCAGCGGTATTCCCAATGTGACCATCGGCAACACCCTGTGTGTTCCCAGTCAGGTGGAACCCCTGCCTTTCCTGAAAATTAACGATCCTACTGTTGAGATGACCTTCTCGGTCAACGACAGCCCCTTTGCCGGCCGCGAAGGTAAGTTTGTCACCAGCCGCCAGATTCGTGACCGTCTGCAGCGTGAGTTGCTGAAGGATGTGGCTCTACGCGTAGAGGATTCCTCCACCACAGACAGCTTCCGTGTCATGGGCCGCGGCGAGATGCATTTGGCCATTTTGGTCGAGACCATGCGTCGCGAGGGGTATGAGCTGCAGGTCGGCGCTCCCCGTGTTCTGACCCATGAGGAAAACGGTAAGGTCATGGAGCCTATCGAAAACGCCGTCATTGATGTTCCCACCGAATATCAGGGCGCTGTGATGACCGAGCTGGGCCAGCGCAAGGGTATTTTGATGAATATGTCTCCCTTGGGCGACCGCAGCCGCTTGGAATTCCGTATTCCCAGTCGCGGCCTGTTTGGTTATCGCAGCCAGTTTTTGACGGATACCCATGGTGAAGGTATCCTGAATACCATTTTTGACGGATATGACGAGTGGGCCGGTCCCATCTCTAACCGCAGCACCGGCTCCTTGATCAGCTTTGAGACCGGCGATGCCGTCACCTACGGTCTTTTTAATGCACAGCAGCGCGGTACCCTGATTGTCACCCCCGGTGACAAGGTTTATGAGGGCATGGTAATCGGCTATACTCCCAGCGGCGATGATATGGCAGTCAACATCTGCAAGACCAAGCATCTGACCAATACCCGCGCCTCCGGCAGTGACGACGCCTTGCGTTTAGTGCCTGTGACCAAGTTCAGTCTGGATGAAGCTCTTGAATTTATCTCTGCCGATGAGCTGGTTGAGGTCACCCCCAAGAACATCCGCATCCGCAAGCGCATTTTGAATAACGATGAGCGTATGAAGGCGATTCATAAAAAGTCTTAATCCGCACACCCTGTTATTGGCGGTCTTTCGAAAAAAAGAGGTTGAAAGGAACCATCCTTTCAACCTCTTTTCACAGGCCGCCATCCATCGCCGTCACGTAATAAGTTATTGTTGTTTTTCTTCTTTGGATACCTTTCCCAATGTAAAACGGGGTTCTTTTCCCTGTACTAACCTCTTTAGGTTGGAACGGTGCTGTACCAACACCAGTAAAGCGGCACCCGCCGTCAAAAACAAGCCGTACCAATCAGAAAAGCGGAATAGTGCCTCAACCGCCGGTACACACAGCGCACTGACAACAGAGCACACGGAAACCCGGTGGGTACACAGGAATATGACAACAAAGATGCCCAAACAAATCAAAAATGCCCGCCAGTCCACCGCAAGCGCGATCATTGCTGCTGTGGAAACACCCTTTCCGCCCCGGAAGCGAAAAAATGCCGGCCAACAGTGACCGACTAAGCAGGCAATTCCCGCCAGAGTCCAGCCAAGCCGCCCGGCTAAAAGCTGTCCGGCATACAGTGCGAGTGCCATCTTGAGCCCGTCAAAAAACAAGGTTGAAAGCCCCATACCCCAGCCAAACACCCTGGCAGCATTGGTTGCGCCAGCATTTCCACTGCCGCTCTCCCGTACATCCTTGCCGTAAAATATCTTCGACAAAAGAACAGCCGAGCAGATGGAGCCTAGCAAATACCCGATCAGTACCGAAAAAATGTCGCTAATTATCATGGTAAGCCTTTCCCATTTGTGGTTTTTACCCGTTCGATAGTATGTGTTGATTATTATACCACAGTTTATGTGAATAAACAAAGCGGTTTTTATGAAAGAAAAATGTTGTATGCCGTTTTTCTATAAAAGCAAAGGTTCTTGCTGCATCAGATCAAAGAAGGAGCAATTTTCATGTTATCAAATTACCACACCCATACCTGGCGTTGTAACCACGCCGCGCCCAATGAGCGGGAATATATTGAACAGGCCATTGCTGCCGGTATCACTGTTTTGGGTTTCAGTGATCACTCTCCTTATCCCTTTCCAAACGGTCACCAATCCGGGTTCCGTATGACTCTGACCCAAACACAGGATTATTTTAACACTCTGCGGGCTTTGCAGCAGGAGTATGCCGACAGAATTCAAATACATATCGGCTTTGAAGCGGAGTACTACCCCCTATATTTTAAAGATCTGCTGCAGTTTATCCGACCGTTCGGCTGTGAATATCTGATTCTAGGGCAGCACTTTATTCGCAACGAAACAGAGCCTGGCTGCGAATACTCCGGAATGCCCACCGAAAGCCCCGAGATACTGCAGCTGTATACCAGCCAAACGGTAGAGGGCCTTTCCACCGGTATGTTCAGTTATTTGGCCCACCCGGATCTGATAAACTGGCAGGGCGATCCGGTCCTGTACGAACAGCAGATGCATACTCTGTGCCGTAGCGCAAGAGAACTGGACATCCCGCTGGAGATCAATCTTCTGGGACTGTATGAGCACCGCCAGTACCCGAACGAGATGTTCTGGCAGATTGCCGGGCAGGAGGGCTGCACCGCCATTATCGGGTGCGATGCCCATGAGCCGGTCTCCTTTGCCCGGGTTCAGGCAGAGCATGACGCCGAAGCATTGGCGAAGCGCTGCGGCCTGACCCTGATCCGGAAGCTGCGTCTTCGTAAACCCTGACCGAGCACATCGCAGACAGTCGTCTACTTACCTACAGTTGACGGCTGTCTTTTTTATGCGATAATCTGCCGGTCCAAAATGATTCGTGCCAGTGTCAGAAATTCCGTTATGCTGATTCTCTCACTCTGTTCACGCTGGTTTGCGTAGGCAGCTTCCTGTTTCAGTGCCGCAATATTGTTTATCGGACAGCACTGCAGCATTGCCCGGATACTGCGTTCCAGCGTAGAAGCGGAACAGTCCATCTTTTTTGCTGCTTCAGGGTATATTTCTTTGGTCGCCGACCAAACCCGATCCTGTTTTTCCAACACCAGAAGCAAACACTCCAACAGACAGTCGAATCCCCGCATATGGGTGGGGCAGCCTGCGCGAAGCAATAGTGTACGACAGCGTTCCCGCTCCATCTGTTGATCGATCTGTAATCGTCGCGCCCTATCCTGTAGCCTTTTTTGCAGCCGATTGACCATCAGATAGTCGCTGACCGGTGCGACCAGGATTTCAGCGAAACCGGCCTCCTTCAGCATTCTGACCAGAACCGGATCCTCCTGAGCTATTACAGCCGCAAATACAGGTGCTTTCTGCAGTTTGCTGCAAAAGCCGCTTTTGCAGAGGATTGCCGCATCACCGGCATTCCGTCGCGAAACCGACAGCACAACTGCATCAACAGTCTGACTGAATCCGTTTTGAACCAGCTGCGCATAACTGCCGTGGATACCCTGTCCGCAAATACCTAAGCTTTGTAACGACTGGCAGTATTTTTCGCATGTCATACTGTCAAAACCGCACATCCACACCTGCTGCATACTTCTGCCTCCGCACAAATTGCTTGATAGCTCTATTGTAACTGATTTCCTGCAAAATGCAATAGATTACGGTGTTGTGCCAAAAATTGTCGAATAGGCTGTTTTCTTACAGCACAGCCACAGCGAAAATGCCGCCGGCGGCGTCTGACGCCCGTGCCGTCATATTCATTATTTCCACCGTATGCTGCTGTCCCATATCCATCTCCACCAGATTGAAAACCGCGCCGCCCGCCTGTACTGCCCGGTTTTTACACCACAAACTGTAAGCCGGATACCGTGGCAGATCGGTTTCTTCATAATCCTGCAGGGTCAACCGGGGCAAGACACCGGGTCGTTGCACGCCGGGATGATAGGTACTGAACCCTGCCACCACCGAGTCGCCAAAGCCAAAATCCAGATCACCTGGCAAACAGAGTGTTTTTTTATAGATTGGCTGCAGGTAGGCATTCTCTTTTGCGCAGACCAGCTCCAAGTCAAACATCTGACTGCAGATCTCATGATCATCGGCAAAGGCACTGAAGAGCAGGTAAATTTTACGCACCTTTTTACCGACAGGCAACTGCACAAACCGGTGTGTCCGGGTTGCAACCGGCACAAAACCGCCGCATAGACGAAACAGCATCCCATCCACTGAAATACTTTCCGGCATCTCCTTCAAAAAAGCATCCGGTTCCATAATGGCGCAGCCGTGATGTGCAAAGAATGCAATACTGCGCCAGTCCTGATACGGTACCGTCTGGTTTGCCGGTATGTCAAGCAATACGGGCTGCCGGTCCAATGGGGCCTCTACTGTCAACTCCCTGCATTCACCCTCTTGCAGCCATAGCCACGCCCTGTTTTTGCCGGGTAGTATCTCCTTTCGGGCAAAGGCCTGCACAAACGACAGTCTCGCACTGCTTTGTTCCTGTGCAGGGCATCGAATCTGCCCCCGGACCGTCTGACCGCCGCATTTTAATTGCAGTGCGGTATCCACCGGTGTTTGACTGTGATTACGCAGTGTCAGTACGATTTCGCCGGTCTGCGGCAAAGCCTCTGCCTGCCAGACAAAACGCGGCACCACTGTAACCCCGCATGGGACGGTAATTTGGGTACCCCGATAGCAAAGCCGCACGGCAAAGCTGCGCCGGGCAAAGTTCACAAGGCCAAAATCGCCGTATGGCTCATAACGCTGCAGCAGGTCCCGCCGATAGGCACCGTTTTCGTCCAGTACACCGCACCGGTCCGAAATACCGCAAAGCTCTGCCCCCTGCAGGGTGAACTGCGGCTTTTCTCCGCAGACCGCAATCTGACTGTAGCTCAGTGCGAACTGCATAGGTTGACGGTCCACCTTTACCGTCAACTCCGCGTTGTTCCCCAGCTCGGCGGTAATCACGCTGAAACCGCAGGCGTGGGTGATCTGTACCGGCACCGGCTCACCCCCCACCTTGACCGTGGCAGACTGTGTGAAATCCGTCCTCCAAACCAGTTTTTTATTGGTGGCGTCTCCCTGTGCAAACCGAAGCTGCAATGTAATCTGCTGCCCGATTTTTTCGTACCGAAATTTTAGCTGAGGCAGACAAAGCTCTGCCGTCTGCCAACTGTCTGGAAAACAGGGCGATATCTCCGTGCGGTTATTGAGGCAGTCCCGTTTTACACCGAAAATATCCTCCACTATGCTTTGGGCGTACACCCCGGCAGAGGGGGAGAAATAGGCAAATCTGGTCTCGTTGGCAGTTTCGGGGAAGGACCCACGCTGATACTCTCCGCAGACCCGATCCGCCACAAATTTCAGCGGACGGAAGGCCTCCTCGTGGCGGCCCAACTTTGCGTAGGCGGCAGTGGCAAAGGGCTGCATATCCGAGCCGGCCTGCATACCCCATGTAGGAACCCAATCCGGCCGATGATCGCCGAAATGGTTGGACTGATATACCTCTCCCTCTTTTCCGGTCATCCGGTGGGTCAGATGATCCATGGAGGACTGGGCGTCTACCGAATCCACCATATCGAACAGAATCGGATAGCAGATACCGTGATAAGTGGTATCCAGCCGTTCTTCTCCGTGATCATCCGCAAACCAGATCGCCCTGCCCAGATCCCGTCTCCAAAGCTTCTTTTTCCAGGCTTCAGCAGAGTAATCCGCCCGTGCGGCATAATATTGCGCTTTTTCTGTCTCGCCCAAAAAATTGCAAAAATCCGCCATCAGTCGCTGCATCTCCACCCCGACCGCACCGGGTGCCGCGCCTCTGCCCGGAGTGGATTCAAAGTCCTCCTGATTGCCGATCTGACTGTGCCAGGCAAGAATGCCACTGTCCACCGCGTCGTACTCTCCAAAGGTCTGCGCCATAATTTTTTCCATATAAGGGGCGCATTCTTTGGCAAATTCCGCATCTCCGGTCATGCGCAGGTAATGCAATAGTTCCCGGAAGAAAAAATGGTTCTCACCGCCCCAGTCCCGTCTTCCGGTATGGTTGGGATGAAGCTCAATCACCGCGCCGTCCGGCTGCATATATTTCAGTTGGCTGCGTAAGGTTTCTTTGGTCCGGCGTGTATTTCCCGCCCATTCCTCTGCTGCGGTCTGCTCCATATGAAACATGGTGGGCCAGTGCTGAATGCATTCGATCCAGCCCAGCGGATACAGCCAGGAATACTCTAAATTCAGATAGGCATGGGTAAAAGCCCGGTCCAATGCCGCATCCGGCGTATGGATATATAGGTTTTCAAATTTATCGGAGTAGTATTTCTCAATCTTTTTCAGTTCTTCGGCAGGGTTAAGCGCGGCCAGCTCCGTTGCCTCCTGCTGCTCCACCGAAAAGCCGATCATCAGCCAGATTTCTTTTGCGGCAGTGTATCCCTCTGCATAGCTGCCACAGCGTTTTCCCTCCGCGTCCATCTTATCACAGACTGTAAAATCCATATTTCCCTGTACGCAGGTGAGAAAATCCCGTTCCTTACGGCGCAGTATCACACAGGGTGACATTGATGCCTGCCGGACTTCTGTCAGGCTGTCCTGGCAGTCAATCTCCTGGCCGCGCATTGCCTCGTTGGGAGAAAAGTGCATAAAGCCAATTCCCCCACAGCCAAACCGCACAAAAATACCAGGTATATCACTTTCAATATGCAGAATCGCGGCACCGCGATAAGCATCCTGCTCCGGCAGAATGGCCGGATAAAGATGACAACATACCCGTTCTCCCTCCAAAGTGAGCGCTTTGCTCTCTAACCCGCCGGGAATATTGTCCGCCGTAGTCGAATCATCGCAGCTTTCATAGGTCAGCATTTTTCGTTCCGGGCCGATACCAACCACGAATTTGGCAAGCACCAGATGATCAGCGCCCCGTCCGATACGGTTGTCATAGGTCATCAATGCCATATTGGGGTACGCCTGGCGCATAAACACCACACTGCGGCCGTATGCCGACGCCCGCTCATCCTGATGGTCCAGCTCCACCTGCAGCAGCTCTTCTTTTCCTCTTTTCATAGCAATTTCTTTCCTTTTCTTTTTTGAAAAGAGCTGCAGCAAAAATGCTGCAGCCCAATTTAACTGTCAGAACAAGCCCACATTGGAGATAATATTTTTCCAACCAGCATCCCATACGCTGTCCTCATTTGCGCCAGGTTCAACATCCGGCTTGACGGTCTCAGCCTCCAGCTCCGGCAATAGTTCCCTCTTCTCCAAAAAAGCTCGCAGACGTTTTTCAATATAGGTCAAACGCACCTGCATACTGCCCAGAAACATCTGGTCAATCTCCAGTCCAAAAGCCATATTGTCATGCAGCCAGCAGTCTTCATACACATCAATGTAGTCTGCCAGGGCAGCCTTCAGCACCGCAACCTGATCCAGGCTTGCCCGTACGCCCACCGTATCCCGCTTTTTATATGCGGAACGCAGTTCCACACCGATCAAAGCTTTCCGTGCCAAGACACGAGCAAACTTTTCGGCAGTCCGGAACAATAGCTCAAACTGTCCGCAGACGCCCTCACGCAGATAACCGGCATACTCCTCTGCCAGTCTGTCATAACACTCAGCAGTTTCCGGGCTGTACATCAGATCCCAACCGCCGTTCAGCACATCAGACAGCATGATCTGAAAAGAACGGTTGCAATGGCTATCAATCGGTACCTTACGCAAAGGATCATCCAAATAATCAAACGCCATCATTGCGTCGTAGTCGCAGCCCACGATCTCACGGAAACGCTGCTTATTGGGTGCGCCGGTTCCGTCCCAGTTGCCGTTATTGTATTCCGCTGCTGCAAACAGAGTGGGCAATACGGTATAGTTGTTAACCCAGGCGCCGTTATCCGACCACATAGTTACCATATAGCCGGGCATATTCTTTTCCTGAGCGACCTGCATCTGATGCAGAATACGATCGATACTGAACGCATTCAAAGGTGCCATACTGCCGCACTTAAACACCGAGCCGGCATACCATGGGGAATCCGCATACTGCATCAGGGTATCAATCTTCTGACGCAGGGCATCCTTATCATTTTCAAAATAATCCCAGTAAAAAACGGTAACATCCTCCGGCAGGGCGGCTTTGACATCCGCAGCAGAGACAGTGGTGTTTTTGCGGTCGATCAACATGTCATGCCAGATTTCACAGCTATACCCGTACTTTCTGGCAATCTCTACCACCCGTTTCAGATGCTGCAACAGCAATGCTTTTGCATCCGCCGGGCCATTTTTCAGCTGATAGTTGCCCTGGCCAAGGCCCCAGCACTCATCAAAGCCGATATGAATCCGACGGGAGGACAGTCCTGCGGAAATGGCACCGAACATCTTATCCACAAAAGCGTACACCCGCTCATCGCCTACCATCAGGCAACTGTCATTATCCATCATATCCCGATAGCTGTAGTGCCGCTTGAGGTAATCCAGATGTCCCAGGGTCTGAATATTGGCGATCAACTCGATCCCGTTTTCCTTTGCGCAGGCGTCCATCTCGCGGAAATCCGCCGTGGTATATCCACCCCGCTTATAATTAAAGTAGGGCTCGCCCTCAATCTTGTAGCCGTCGGTACAGCCCAGATACAGCTCATTATAACCCATTCTGGACAGCATCCGGATAAAGTTCTTCACCGTATCCACTGTAGGGGTGGAGCCGGTGGAGCATTCGATAAATGCTGAAAAATGCTTGAACTTCATAGTTTTCTCCCTCTCTTTTTCATCTGTTTTCCCGTTGCCAAAGCAAAAAAACGCGGCAACGCATTTTTCTCATATAGAATATCACGCACAATCGGGCTGCGTCAAGCGAATTATCGTTTCTGCCTGCCCTTATCCCGTTTTTGTGACAATTTCCGGTGATGTTTAACCTTTCACAGGCAAAAAAAAGAGCGTGCCGTTTGCGGCACGCCTCGATACCGGATCTTGGTTAATCTTTCTCAATGAAGGGCTGCGTCGATTGCGACATCAATCTCTTCGTATACCGCGTTGACCTCACCGTTAGCGATACGGTTACTGTCCCCGGCAATGACCAAAAGGACATAATCACCGCTGGTCACCACACGGCCGTTTTCCGCTTTCAGATATTCGCTTTCCAGATACATCTCCTGACTTGCGGCAACACCGTTGCGGTAGGCATCCAATGCGGCAACGACCGCATCCTTCTGGCCTGCAACGGCCTTTACCAGCAAAATCGTATCCGAGCTGGTATTGACCATGGTAAACTTACCGTAGTAATCCTCTACAGTAGCAGGGTCCAAGCCAAAAAGATCCGTCAAGTAATCGGTACTTCCTTCCACGGCGGGGCTCCATTCTTGTGCCATTGTAACAGGTGCCGTTTCCTCAATTGCCGTAACTACATCTTGTAAGTTCAATTCTACTGCATTGGCGTCTGCTGCATTTTCCTTGTTGCCGCATGCGGTAAACACACAGACAACCATGCACACAACCATAAGCATTGCCAACAACTTTTTCATTTTTGATATCTCCTCTTCTGCTATTCGTTTCCGGCGGTTTCTATATCCGAAAAAGTCGACAAAATATCTGACACTACTGCATACACATTTTACACGAAATGTTCTGTTTTTGCAAGAGCTATCCTTTAGTCTTTACACAGAAAACATGGAATATTCACACAGTTTAATCGGTTCTCCCCTGTGAACCGGTTGACGCCGCCGATGGAAAGCGGTACAATTAACCCACCGTAATAACCGTCCCCGATAAACTATCAGAATCGGAGGTTCCCTCTTATCCCGTGAAAAAAGTACTATTTTCCAAAATTATTCCAGGTATGGCTCTGACCGCTCTGACCGCCTTTTTTCTGGTCATTGCCGGCAAAAACGCCGCAGCACGCCGGATACATACCTCTATGGGCTTTGCCATGAATACGGTGGTTACCCAAACCGCATACGGCAAAAATGCCGAGCAAGCCATGCAGGCAGTTACCGGAGAGCTTGCCGCACTGGAGGCCCGGCTCTCCCCCTATTCAGAGGGCAGTGAGATTGCACAGTTAAATCTGGTCGCCGGTGAAGCTGCCGTCACCCTGTCCGATGAAACCTTTGCCCTGCTACAGCGCAGTATAGAGCTTTCTGCTGGATCCGACCGGTATTTTCAGCTTACTGTCGCGCCCTTGACAGCGCTTTGGAGCATTACCGGTGACCACCCGTCTGTCCCCTCACAACAGGCTATCGATGCAGTTTTACCCCTGATCGATGACACCACACTGAAATTAGACTTGGAAAATCGCACTGCCTTTTTGCCAATTGCCGGGCAGGCAATCGACCTGGGCGGAATTGCCAAGGGGTATGCCTGCGACCGGATGCGACAGGTTTATCTGCAAAACGGTGTGGATCACGCTCTGCTCTCTGTCGGCGGAAATCTGTGCTGCGTGGGCGGTCTGCCAAACGGTCAGCCTTTTCGCATCGGCTTTCGTGACCCGTTGGGTAATGAAGACGCCTACGTCGCCAGCTTTTTATTGACGGACGGAACCGTCGCCGTCTCCGGTGGATATGAAAGATACTTTGAGCAGGACGGAAAACGGTACCATCATATTCTGGACCCCCACACCGGCTATCCGGCGGAAACAGATATTCTTTCTGTGGGAGTGGTTAGTCCAGACGGAACCGCCGCGGATTTCTGGTCCACCACCCTTTTCAGCTGGGGCAGTGAAAAAGCGCTTACCTGGATGAAATCCGCGCCCTATGAGGTACTGCTGCTGACCGAAGACGGTACTCTGTATGTCACTGACACCCTTCAACCTGGATTTGAACTGAACGACACCTCGCTCAAAGTCCTCTTTGTGTCTCAACAATAGTCATCAGAACCAAAGCAGCACACCGTTTCAAAACGGTGTGCTGCTTCTTTTTTACAATACTTCCTCGCTGCGTTTACAGTAGCTCTTTCAAGGCCATCAGCGCCTCCACCTGATCCGCATCCATATGCCCATCCCGGTACAGGCAAGCATCCAGCATGACCACACCACCCAGGTCATTGACCTGTTTAACATACTTCTTCAGGTAGGTCGGACTATACTTGCACCCAGGTGCCCCCCAACCGTTATATACTTGAGCCGGATACTCCGGAATACCCAAAAAGGAGAAGACAAACGCCTGGGCTCCATCCACCAACCGCTGGGTCGGGTATACATCCAGACAATCCACCTCGCCCGATGTGTAATCGTCCAACGGGGTGGGCTTGACCACATGGTGGAAGAAATCGGCAAAAATCGTCTCGCCCCCTCCGGGGATCTCTACCATTTTTTCTGTACCTACATCAAAACAACCGTAGTAGTTGGCGGTAAACAAAGAGTCCGGATTACCGGCTCGCGCAGCGTCTTTAAACTGCTGCATCATCTCAAAATCATAGCCGATGGGACCATACAGGCCATCCACCCACCAACCGCTTACTTTTTTGCCATACCGCAGAGAAAGCTCTCTCATTACAGCGCTCCATTTTGCCGCCAGCTCCTTGCTGACAAGCTTGTCCCCCGGATTGATCCTCCGGGCATCGCCGGAAAATGCGGTCATGGCCTCAGGGTCGTTCATGGGGCCGTCCCCGGTAAAATACAGAAAAAGCGGAATATCATATTTTGCAAGCGCGTCCGATAAATCTGCCACCACATCCCGGTTGCTGGCAGCGCTATTTCCGGAGGCATAACCCACAATTTCGTCCAATGTCTCGCTGGGCACACACAGATGCGGGCTGCATTGAGTCAGGGTAATTCCCACAAACCCGGCATTCACCTCATGCAATTGCCGGGCAATTTTTTCCACATCCAGCTCCCGAGTACAGCTATTCCAATCGGTTTTGCTGCCGTTTGTGTTGTGAAAATTACCTTCGCCGTTCTGAGCCTGCTCTAAATAGTGAAAGAACACGCCCCATTTTCGGGACAAAAACCAATCCTGTGCAGGTGTTGCCATAGCATGATCCTCCTTAAATTCTTTCCTCTTTCCTTTGAAAAAAAGCGGAGAAGCTCTTCCTCCGGGAATAGTTTCTCCGTCTGACTGCGCAAATTACAGTTATGCCTTGTTCGCGCTGCCGAACAACTCAATTTTTTCCTTAACCGTGTCATGGATAGCTACACAGCCGGGGGCCAACAGCTTACGGGGATCAAAGCCCTTGCCCTCCAGATCCTTACCGGCCTCTACATATTTACGTACAGCAGCAGCAAAGGCCAGCTGACATTCGGTATTGACATTGATTTTGGAAACCCCCAGACTGATAGCCCGGGTGATCATATCCGCAGGAATACCGGTACCACCATGCAGCACCAAAGGCATATTGCCGGTGGCAGTCTTGATGGCTGCCAAAGCGTCAAAATCCAGACCTTTCCAGTTGACGGGGTATTTGCCGTGGATATTGCCGATACCGGCAGCCAAAAAATCAACGCCGAGATCCGCAATCTTTTTGCACTCTGCAGGGTCCGCTACTTCGCCTGCGGCAATGACGCCATCCTCTTCACCGCCGATTGCACCGACCTCCGCCTCAATAGACAGACCGTTTGCATGGGCTTCGTTTACCAGCTCCGTGGTCTTTTGCACATTTTCTTCAATGGGATAGTGAGAGCCGTCAAACATAATAGAGGTAAAGCCAGCCTCAATGCACTTTTTTGCACCCTCATAAGAACCGTGATCCAGATGCAGCGCAACCGGAACCGTAATGCCCAAGCTTTCATCCATTGCCTTCACCATAGCGGCAACCGTCTTAAAGCCGCACATATACTTTGCAGCGCCCTCAGAAACACCCAGAATGACCGGGCTCTTCATCTCTTCGGCTGTCTGCAGAATGGTCTTGGTCCACTCCAGATTGTTGATGTTGAACTGACCGACAGCATAGTGACCTTCACGCGCTTTGTTCAGCATTTCAGCAGCATTTACCAGCATACAATGTACACACCTTTCTTTTTGCCGATGCCAAAACGGCACCGGATCCCTTTTCCGGAAAAGGATGTTCCTTTTATCCGGACCTTCTCAAGAGGGCAAACTGCCCCCTCTTTTCTCTACCCATATATTATACACTCCTTATCCATAAAATACAATCATTTTGCGTTTTTTTCTGCAAAAAAGGTACACCTGTGTTAGATTCTCCGGTGGTTTCGTCCTGTGTGCGTAGACCTGGCCGATTGCCGCTCCGGCAAGTTGGTATTACCCTTTGTAGTACGGTTCTATCTCAGAGACAGTGCCTATCTATTTTTCAACTTTCATAAACCGCAGATAATCCTGCGCATTATGGGTAGTTTTCCACATTTTCAACACGCTTTTCAACATACCGGATTCTCATTTCTTCGACCGCACTCATCACACATAAACCGGCGGTTCTACACCTTGTATATTTTCTCAGATTCCACTCCTGCCCCCCTTCTGCGGTTTCGCATGAAAAATAATCACAAATAACGCAAAAATTAAGAGGTTCAGGGGTGGTAAACCCTCTGCGAATCTGCTATAATTTAAAGGAATATACAGGTAGAATGATTTCGTTTGTGATTCATCGAGAAAAGAGGACAACGTGTACAAAAAGAACAATCATAGCCACAAAGCTGAACATAGCAATCAGAAATACCAGTTCCCTCACCAGGGTGAGCCAAAGCAACTAAACCGGACTGCCGCCGGTGCCCTGCGCACCCGCACTTTACAACCGGTCCGCGGTACGCAGGGTGACGGCGAATCAGAGAACACCCTGGTGTACGGAAAAAACGCCGTATCTGAGCTTCTGAAAAGCGGGACAGGCGTGGACACTGTGTTTATGGCCGATTCCATGGCTGAAGCGGTCGCCTCCTACTTTACTGCCCTGGCAAAAGATGCCGGTGCCGTTGTCAAACGGGTTCACTCCGTAAAACTGACCGTTATGACCGGAACGGAAAATCATCAGGGTGTTGCCTGTTGGGCAAGCGCTATTGCCTATGCCGAGCTGCAAGATCTATTGAACCTTGCCGCCGAAAAAGGAGAAGACCCGTTGCTGGTTCTTGCCGACGGAATTGAGGATCCTCACAATCTGGGTGCCATTATCCGTACGGCGTTGCTATGCGGTGCGCACGGCGTGATTATCCCCAAACGGGGCGGAGTCTCCATTACGCCGACCGTGGCCAAATCCAGCGCCGGCGCAGTATCGGTACTTCCGATAGCACGGGTTGCCAATATCGGCCAGACCGTTCGCTGGTTGAAAGAGCAGAATATTTTTGTTTACTGCGCTCAAATGGGTGGCGCTGTCCCCTATCAACAGGATTTGACTGGTCCTTTGGCACTGGTATTGGGCAGCGAGGGCAGCGGCGTGTCACCGCTGGTACAAAGCTTGTGTGACGGCACCCTTTCCATCCCTATGGCGCCGGATTGCGGCGGTGTAGATAGCTTTAATGTCTCTGTTGCCGCAGGTATGCTGCTGTACGAGGTTGACCGTCAACGCGCTGCGCAAACGGATGAATAAGTCTTTCTTTGACATATTCCACCCGGTCAACCGAACGAAATTCTCTCACAGAAAGGGGTTTTGACCTATGACGGATAAGGATAAAACAACCCGCAGTGAAATAGACCTTCTCCTGGATGAGTTGGATCTGATTACCGCGCCAAAGCCCGTTGAGGATAAGCCGATTTTTCAAAGTCCTCTGCCGGATTTTCCAAAGGCTGCAACCGACGTCGTTCGTGTGCCCTCGGAACCGACAGATTCCGTCTTTTCACCTTTGGCGAAAGCGCAACCGCTGCCGACGCCGAACAGTACGGCACAGCAAGCGACTTTTCAGGTACAGGCCAATCTCTCCGGAACGGAACGCTCTGCAACAACAGCCTCCAGTACGAAGTCTGATTCTCTCTTTGATGACAACCCATTAATTGATGAGGATTTCCGGAATTTCTTTACGCAAACCGTCACCCCGAAAGCACTGCTTTCGGAACCGGTTGAAGAGACGGAAAACAACCGTCTGAAGAACGGATTGTCTGTTTTGAAAAAGTTATCTTTTCGTCAGCTGTTCCGCCGCTCTGAACCGGACGGTCAGGAGGAGACGGAATCCTGTGCGGATTTAGCTGACAGTTTTGAAAATACGGAGCGGATTGTCAACACAGTCGAAACAAAAGAAACGAACCCTGTCGCCGCGTTGCAGTCTCTATTTGCAGATGAAACCAAAGAGGAGGAGCTTTCCTCCTCTCCGAATTCCGAGGCAGAATTTTCAAAAAAAGATCGGTCCTCTACAGCCAGCAATCCCTTCAAGCGGATTCTTTCTGCGGTCAGTTCCCTTTTTGTTGAAACTACCGAGAAAGACGGTGACTCAACCGGTTCCGAGCCCTCCGACCTTGAACGGGAGGAGATTGATGAGCCCGCTCCGCGAAAAAAGGGTATTATCTGTTCTATTAGGGCTTTCTTTGGGATCAATCCGGAGGAGGATGACCCGGAAAGTGAAGGCTCTGTTGCGGAAGAGGGGGATGTCACTTCCCCGGAAGCTTGCTTCTCCATAGAAAAAGCCGGGCAAACCGAATCCGACAAGTGTGAAAATGATACCCGGGTTTTTACACCGATTATTGAAAACCCACAAAATTCTGCAGAATCGAAGATTGAGGTCGCTGCAGCTGAACCATCCTGCGGTTCCGAAACAGTTGTTTTTGACCGGAACGAAACGGACTCTACTTCGGATGTATCTCTCTTCTCCCGTCATGCCTCTTCGACAGCACCTGCCGATCTTGCTGACAATACTGGGGCGAATTATATTGCGGACATGTCAAAGGAACCGACCCCGGGCAGGGAAAACGACCAAAAAGAAACCGAAGAGGAGTATACCTCTCCCGCTCAAAAACAGGAGATCTCTCGGCAGTTGTCCGGTGCGGTTCACAGATGGAGTTTTCGCTGCATTTTACTGGGCTTGCTCAGTCTTGCCGCCGTTTGCATGACGGTGTCTGCCGCTTTTCCTTTTCTGCCCCAGCTTACTGGGCTGTTTCCGGCTCTGCCGGGTGGATTTGTCCCCGTCTTTCTCCATTTGATCCTGCTGCTGCTTGGCTGTGGAATCTGCCTTTCCACACTGAACAACGGTGCCCGCTCCATGATTGGGAACGGCAGCCCTGACAGCTTTGTCTTTCTCAGCTGTTGTGGTGCGCTGATACAAAATCTGGCTCTGTTTGCTCACACAGAAACTTTTGACGGATCTGTTCAACCGGTACTGACGCTGTTCGCGTTGTTGTCGTTGCTAACAAATGCCCTAGGCAAGCGTTCTTTTGCCGTTACCACCCGGAATCAGTTTGAGATGTTGACTGTGGAGGACGCCGACTACCGGGTCGCCACTTTGATACACCGTCCCACATTGGTCAACCAGCTTACCCACGGACTGGAAGAAAACGACCCCTGGCTTTTGGTCAGCCGCACAGCAGATTTTTATGACGGTTTTATCCGTCAGGCCCACTCTGCCCATCCTAACGGTAAAGCTGTTCGGATACTGTCCATAGGACTTATCTGTTCCGGTCTGCTTGCCGGTTTGTTAGGCGGCTTTTTCCACGGAGATTTCTTTTCTCCTCTGTGCTATACGCTGACCGTAGCATGCCCTTTAACCGCCGTTCTGGTCAGTTCGGTTCCCAGTTTCTTTATGAACCGTCGGGCCACTGCGTGCGATAGCATTCTTCCGGGTGCTGCAGCATTAGAGCAGTTGGAGCAGGTCAATATTATCACCACAACCCCGGATCAGCTTTTTCCGGCGGGCAGTGTTCGCTTAAAAGGAATGAAGGTTTTTCATAATGCCCGCATCGACCTTGCCATACTGTACGCCGGCAGTCTACTGATAAACAATTGCAAAACCCTGCAGCACATCTTTTTGGATATCATTCAGGATCGGGCAGACATTCTTTACCCAGTCGAAGATCTGACAGAAGAACCTTGCTGCGGTTGGTGCGGCACCGTCAATGGTAGACAACTGCTGGTTGGCAGCCGTGCCATGATGCTCTCCCACGAAATCATATTGCCGCAGATGGATTATGAGCAGCGGTACACCCAAAACGGCAGATTTTATCCGGTCTATCTCGCCGTTGACGGTTCTTTATATGCAATGTTTGTGGTTGGCTACCGCATGGACCGTAATGTCAAAGCGCTACTGGAAGATATCTACAGTATCGGACTTTCTCTATTGGTCAGCGGAGATGATTTCAACCTGAGTGCTGAACGCATTGAGGCAATTTACGGTATTCCCCACGGATGTATTAAGGTTTTAGGTGCCGCAGATACCGCCCTGTTGCACAGCTTAACCGACCATACCGATCACTGCGACGGCTGCCTGCTTCATCGCAGTCCGTTTTTTGGGCTGGTATCCGGCATCCGGATTGCCGCGTCCGGCGTAGCAATGGAGCATGCCGCCTTTATCATCCAAACCGTATTTGCGGTCTTGTCTGCTCTCCTTATCTTGATATTCAGTTGCATCGGCAGCCTTGCTGCCTTTACTCCCTTTTCTCTTCTGATCTATCAGCTTATCTTACTCGGTTTTACGTTACTGCTGCCAGTTGCAAAAAAATATTAAATAATCGCTCCAAAAAAAGACACCCGCAAGGGGTGTCTTTTTTTGGAGCGGATAATGGGAGTCGAACCCACCACCACAGCTTGGGAAGCTATTGTTTTACCGATAAACTATATCCGCGTCTCTGTATGTAATTATAGCTTACAATTCTAAAAAAATCAAGTACTTTTCAAGCCGAGTTTAACTTTTTTGTAGCGTTATTTCCACATATTTTATGTAGCATAATCTGCATGTGGAATACATGAATGATTAATTTTATACTTGAAATTCAAGCTACAGTATAGTATAATGAATAAAAACGCATAATATTCATTTTTTCAACAAGCATCATCTTTTCTCAGTATATATAAAAGGAATGCAGTCATATGATTATTTACGCAGCCGAGGATGAATATATCTCTCTTCTCACCCTGGAAAACGCCATTCGGGAAGCTAAGCCGGATGCCTATTTAGAATGTTTTGAAGATCCCATACAGTTGTTAACGCGTGCCAGACAGAAATGCTGTGATGTCGCTTTTATGGATATTAATATGCCCGGCATGCGCGGTCTGGAGCTTGCTTCTGCCTTGATTGCATTAAACAAAAACGTCAACATCATATTTGTCACCGGCTATGACGAATATGCGTTAGATGCCTATAAGCTGTGGGCATCCGGCTATGTTCTAAAGCCAATAAGCGGTCAGAAAATTGCTGAACAGTTAAAAAATCTGCGCAATCCGGTCGTGGAATCTTCGAAAATTGTTGCCCGTACCTTTGGCAATTTTACACTTTTTATGAACGGCGAAGCGGTTCACTTCAGCCGCAGCAAAAGCAAAGAACTTCTTGCCTATTTGGTTGACCGGCAGGGTGCCAATGTCACCCGCAGAGAGGCCGCTGCCATTTTGTGGGAAGACGGAGATTTTGATCGTAATCAGCAAAAACAGTTAACCTTAATTGCTACCGCCCTGGAAAAAGACCTTGCTACGGTCGGCGCACAGCGTATTTTTGTACGCACCCCTACGGATTACTCCGTCAATACTAAAGAATTTGACTGCGATCTGTACCGTTATCTGGCAAACCCTAAGCAAGAGCCCTATTACGGCGAATATATGGAGCAGTACAGTTGGGGCGAGGTCGTAAAAGGGAATTTAAAATAAAGCAAACTGTTTAATAAAGTTACAAAATTTAAAGGCAATCTTTTTTCTCTTTGAATTGTTCATTATTTTTTGATTTTTTCTTAAAATAAATAAGGTTTTGTAGACATAATGGCAACATCTCTGTGCTATACTTTGTATGTACCAAGCTACAGGGTGACTCTGTCGGTGCGGTATTAGAAAATGTATATTTCCGTATCGCCCGGAGCTTGCCGGGGGTTGAAATGAGGAAGATTTTTGCTTTTTTCTCTGCTTCATTGTCAGCTGACGTTTTGTCCGGTATGATTATCCCCTTCCGAATGTGCCGTCGGAAGGGGATTGTTTTTTGCAATGAATATTGAACCGAAATACTACCTCTCCGCTTGCACAGCCAGGAAACTGCTGCAAATTGCCCGCCCGTGTTGGTTAGGGCGCTATGTTATTGCAATCTGTCGATACTTCTCATACACGTTCTCTACATCACTAAAAAAAGACACCCTACAGGTGTCTTTTTTGGTGGAGGAAGATGGATTCGAACCATCGAAGGCATAGCCAGCAGATTTACAGTCTGTCCCCTTTGGCCACTCGGGAATTCCTCCGAATTAACTCAACATCATATAGTTTACCAGTTCAGACAAAAAAAGTCAATCTTTTTTTGAAAAAAGTTCGCTGAAAAAGTCAGAGATTTTGTACCGGAATACACTTTTTTCACAACATACAGCCCCGATATCTATCGCTAATATCGGAGCTGCGTTTTATCATAAACTTTCTGCGTATCAATCTCTTGCAAATACAGCTGTTTCGTTAAAATCCTCGCTATCCAAAGTCAGGTTACGGTTATAGTAAGGGTCATGAATCAGTTGTTCCCGTCCAAACCGTTTGGTCAGTTTTTCCTGCTCTGCCATAAATCTTTCTTTTGCTGCGCCCTGCTCGTCCAAACCTCTGCTTTTGCTTTCAAAATGATAGAGCTGTGTATAAGGGGTAAACACTATACGGTACCCCGCCTGCCGAATTCTCAGACAAAAATCCACATCATTATAGGCAACAGCAAACTGCTCATCCAAACCGCCGACAAGGTCGAACACTGCTACCGGTACCATCAAACAGGCGCCGGTTACTGCAGACAGATTGTTGACAGTCGCCTGACGGAACATATACCCGCTGCCGCCCCTTCGAGCGTATTTATGACTGTGACCTGCGAATCCGCCAAGACCCACAATAATACCGGCATGCTGCACTGTATCATCCGGGTAATACAATAGTGCTCCGACTGCACCGATACCGGGCTGAGTCGACTGCCTTACCAGCTCAGTCAACCAACCCCGATTGATTACCTGCATATCGTTATTCAGCAGTAGCAGGTACTCACCCTTCGCCTCTTTTCTGCCGAAATTATTGATTGCGGAAAAGTTAAAGACCCCCGGCCACCGAATCACACGGCAACGGCTATGATGCCGGGGCAGATCTTCATAGTATGCAAATGTTTCCGGAGCTGCGCTGTTATTTTCAATGATCAGAACCTCATAATTGGAATATTCTGTCTTCTCTTCTACCGATTGCAGCAGCTTTTCCAGGTCATCGGTATGGTCCTTATTCGGTATCAGGATAGAAACCAACGGCTGCTTTTCCGGTAAATCGTAGACAATATGATATGTGCTGGGAAACATCCCCTTTTCTGCATGGGCTGCCACACCGCGTGCGGAAAGGTCATCCGTCAATGCCTGCAGGGCAGCCTGCTCCACATATGGTTTTGCCCCGACACCGCCGGATGTACTGGTTTGTGAAACCCGCCAGTAATACAACACCTTGGGAATATGGTATGCTGCGCCGGTAATCCGGGTCATACGCAAAAACAGGTCATGATCCTGGCTGCCGCTGCAGATACTGCGTTCTCCCCCGGTCTGCTCAAATAGTTCTTTTGAAAAGGCGGCAAGATGACAAATGTAATTGCAGGAACGCAGATACTCCGGAGAATAATCCGGTTTAAAATGTCCTGCAACCGGCCGGGTGATATCAGAGATAAACAGTGCTTCGTCACTGTAAATAAAAGGGCAAGGCTGGGTTGCCGCTGCCTGAGCAAGCTCGAATATCGCATTAGGGGACAAGATATCATCGTGATCTAACAGGGTCAGCCACTGTCCCGTTGCTATCTGCGCCGCCCGGTTGGTATTGGTGGCAATATCCCCATTTTCGATTTTCTGTACTTTAATACGGGTATCCTCGGCATATTTAGACAATACCGCTGCCACCGTAGGCTCCCCCTCTGGAGACGAGGCATCTGCAAAGCAGAGTTCCCAGTTGGGATCGGTTTGCGCCTGCAAACTGTCAATCAACTGCGACAGGTATTTTTCAGGTGTGTTGTATAGCGGTACCAGTACGCTGATTTTAGGCCAACTGTCTGCCTTTCCCTCCCGGCAAAAAGCACACTGCGCTGCCAACACCTGTTTTGTGGGCAGATACCTACCCCGTTTGCTTTTCAGCCTGCGGCGGAGAAAGCCGACACCTCTTTCCCAGGTATGGGCAAAGCCCTCCTGCTTCAGATAGCCGACGCCGTACGCCATCAGCTCACGCAACCGTTTTATCTTTAAATTCATGGTCCAATCCTCGCGCTTGCTTTTTATTTGTAACCGTAATTTTCACACACATAGGTGAAATGAGGGTTGTAACAGGGGTCGCCGCTGTTTATCAGCCAACCGTATTTCGCAATAAATGCTGTCTTCTCCCGGTTATATCGCTGCAAATTTGCACCCGCAGTATCGTAACCGCGACTTTTGCTCTCGTAATGGGTCGCCTGAGCATAGGGAGTATAGACATTCCGCAGCCCCTTTTCCACCAGTCGCAAACAAAAATCAACATCGTTGTAGGCGACGGCAAAATCCAGCTCATCCAGCCCGTTCAGCTCCTGATATAAGGCTGCTTTCACCATCAGACAGGCTCCGGTGACCGCAAGATAATTCTGCGTGCTGACCAAACGGTTTAAATCGCCGCCGTTATCCGCATCCAGTGCTTTATGACTGTGCCCCGCGGTGCCTCCGATGCCAATGATTACCCCGGCGTGCTGAATCGTATGATCCGGATAGATCAACTTGCCGCCTACCGCGCCGATACCGGTTTGCTGGGAATAGCTGAGCATCTCCCGAACAAACCCAGGACGAGTTATCTCCATATCATTATTCAATAGCAGCAGATGCTCACCGGTCGCGGCACCGGCGCCAAAGTTATTGATGGCTGAAAAGTTAAAGCTACCCGGCCAGGTAACCACCCGCAGTCGGGGATATTTTTCCGCTGCTTTTTCATAATAAAGAAATGTTTCCGGATCGGTACTGTTGTTTTCAATAACCAGTACCTCCATATTTCCCCAACCGGCATTGGCATACAGGCTTTTTAAACACCGTTCCAGATCATCAGAATGGTCCTTATTGGGAATCAGCACCGATACACAAGGGTTTCCCTCTACCGCAATGGTCGGGTGATAGGTACCGGGGTACTGAGGTTGAGTTTCCACGCTTGCCGTCAGACCGATCCGCACAAAATGCGCCTCCAATGCCTTTCGGCCTGCTTCTAAAGCATAAGGCTTTGCGGAAATATCGCTTGCCGTACTTGTTGCATGACTGCGCCAGATATACAGCACCTGCGGAATATGCGCAATTTTACCCGGTTGGTCAGCACACTGTTCCGTTAAACGCAGTATCAGGTCATAATCCTGTGCACCGTCGTACTGGCTGCGCTCTCCGCCGCCTGCCTTTTGCAGCAACTGTCTGCTGAACACAGAAAAGTGCGTAATATAATTGCAGCTTTGCAGCTGCTCCGGACACCAATCCGGCTTGAAGTGATACTGTACCAGCTTTTTCAGGTTGCCGTTCAAGACAATCTCATCCGAGTAGACAAACTGTGCGCCGTCCAGAATGCGCAGCACCGTCTCATGCAGTGCATTGGGCATCAACAGGTCGTCATGATCCAGCAAAGCAAGGTAATCCCCGGTAGATGCCTCCAACGCATGGTTGGTGTTGCACGAGATATTTTCGTTCCGTTCAAGACGCAGATATTTAATTCTGCTGTCACGGTATTTTTTAGCTCGCTTTTGCAGTCCGGATACCCCGCACTTTGGGGAAGCTGTTTCCCCCGGAGCCGGAGCGCCGGAAGCATCCGCCAAAACCAGTTCCCAATTGGGATAACTCTGTCTACGAACACTTTTCACCATATCATCGAAATATCCGATGGGTGTGTTCCATACAGGCACTAAGATACTGATTTTAGGCAGTCCGTCAAAGTTGTTTTCAATTTTAGCATTGTCAAACGCGACAGCCCACCTGGCCCGCTGTGCCCTTAGCTCTCGTGCAAGCGGTATATCCGCCCGATGACGCCAGGTATCCCTATGCAGCATCAGGTTCACCCGAAAAGCAACCTCTCGCCAAAGTGCCTGCAGCCCGCGGGTGCGAAGACACCGCCAGCCCCGCTGCCAAAGCAAGCGCACTCTGGCCAGTTTGAGATTGCGGCAGATTGCCTTTCCTATGCTGTCCCGTTGGGGAATCGAATTCTCTGCCTGCTGCGCTTCCACTGCCGTTTGCTCAGTATTCCTTTTCTCTGCCATCCGTTTATCCTCTTTCGGGTAGTAAATAAGACCACCGCAAAACACTGACAAACGCTGAGCGGAAGCTACTTCTACCCGTTTCGTTTGTCCGTGTATTGCGGTGTCATTGCTTTATTTCGTAGCGCTACGGTAAGCTGCACAAACCTGATTGGTAGGTCCGTCCATTATCAGCTCACCCTTATTGATCCATGCGACCTTATTGCACATGCGTTCAACCTGTTCAATGGAATGACTGACCAGAATAACCGTCGTACCGCCCTCCAGTAACTCTTTCATACGCTGCTCACATTTTTGCTGGAACAGAAAATCGCCCACCGACAGAATTTCATCGGCAATAAGAATATCCGGCTTGGTAATCGTGGCAATGGCAAATGCAATACGTGCCACCATACCGCTGGAATAGTTTTTCAAAGGTACATCCAAAAAATCACGCAGCTCGCTGAAATCCACTATTTCATCAAACTTTTCGTTCAGATAAGCGGGGGTAAAGCCCAGAACCGTACCGTTCAGGTAGATATTTTCCCGAGCAGTCAAATCCATATCGAAACCTGCGCCCAACTCAATCAGCGGCGCAATGGTACCGTTCACATTACAGTAGCCTGCCGAAGGCTTGTACACGCCCGCTATTACCTTGAGTAGGGTAGATTTTCCGCTGCCGTTCAAGCCCACCAGACCGTAAAAGTCCCCTGGCTCTACGGTAAGATTAATATGCTTCAGGGCGTAAAACTCATCATACTGCAGCTTGCCCTTGATAAGGGCCATAAAATATTCTTTCATGCTCTCATGTTTTTCCTTGGACAGGTTAAAACACATAGAGACATCACGCACTTCAATCGCGTTTTTCATGGATGCTTTCCTTTCCGAGAATCGGGCGTAACGCCGCAATTCGCCGCTGTATCTTACAGATGCAGCACAAACTTATCCTGCTTTGCGCGGAAAGCCTGCAGCCCAACAAGTAGGCTGACCACAGCGCAGCCGCCGCAAACGATTATCATGTTCTGACTTAAGCCCTCTCCGGTCAACACGCACTTACGGAAACCGGTGATGTACCAGTACATCGGATTAAACTTGATAAATTTCTGAATCTCAGCGCCCATCTGTTCCGGATCGTAGAAAATAGCAGAAAAATACATCAAAGCGGTGCAAAAAACGCCCCATGCATGGATCACATCCCGGAAAAAGACGGTTGCCATAGCAAGAAACAGACCAATGCCCAAGGTAAAAACATATAGCGTAAGGAGGGGATAAATTGCCAGAAAAGCCGTCCAATAAAAACGGCAACCGGTACAGATCATTAAAATGATCAGTGCTACCAACGAAAAGAAGCAATTCACCAGGGCGAAGGTAACCTTTTCCAATGGAAAGATATATTTGGGAATATACACTTTACGCAGCAAAGGCGCACTGCTGAGCACACTTTGCATCGCATTGGCAGTACCCTCGCTGAACATACTGAAAAGAATCTGGCCAATCAACAGAAAAACGGCGAAATTATCAATACCACCGCCCTTGAGATTTTTGAAGATGCTGGAGAAAACAACATACATTACCAAACTCATCAGGAGCGGATTTAAAACACTCCATACCACGCCCAGAACACTGCGCCGGTATTTCAGTTTAAAGTCGCGGCTGATCAGGTAAAAAATCAGGAAACGGTAACGCCAAAAATCCTGCAGATACAGTTTGAATTTTTCACGTTTGGACACAGCGTTTACCACCTTTCAAAATAGTCAAACTGCTGCTGGGCAAAGCCGGGGTGCAGCTGATCCTTGGCAGAAAGGTTGTATTCGCAGTCTACTGTCGGCCACTGTACCGCAATATCCGGATCATTAAAGGGAATGCCACCCTCGTCCCCGGGCGTATAATAATCCGTGCACTTGTAGGTAAACTCCGCAGTATCACTCAGCACCAGAAAACCGTGTGCAAAGCCTTCCGGAATGTAAAACTGACGCTTATTTTCGGCGGAAAGGGTAACGCCGTACCATTTTCCATAGGTCTCGCTACGGGGGCGCAGATCCACCGCAACGTCAAACACCTCGCCGCTGACGACCCGCACCAGCTTGCCCTGAGGATGCTGCTTTTGAAAATGCAAGCCGCGCAAGACACCCTTGGTGCTGCTGGACTGATTGTCCTGTACAAACTCCTTATCTATTCCTGCCGCCACAAACTCCTGCTTTTGATAGGTCTCCATAAAATAACCACGGGCATCTCCAAAAACAGTGGGTTCAATCACGGTAAGCCCTTGGATACCCGTCGGAATAAAATTAAATTTTCCCATACGAAAAAGCTCCTCTATATATGCTGTAACCAAATTTGTGTGATAGAATCACAGTACATCAGTTTAATTTTACCATAGAATAGTTGGTTTGGCAAGAATAAACAGTCAAGTCCGAAATAGTGTGTA